>JAFYBD010000102.1 GCA_017540385.1 Lentisphaeria bacterium | reverse complement strand
GCCCGCCGTGCAGACGCCCTCGTCCGAGCAGGAAATCTCCGCCAGGACACCGGAGGGCTTCAGATAAACGGTGCCGTCGGTCGATTCGTCGGAACCGACCAGGTTGGTGCCCGCGCCCAGGGGACGCGCGATCCAGCCCGCACCGATGACGAACCGCAGGAATTCGAGCGTTTCCGCGGGATCGGTCACGCAGGCGTAGAGGAAAGTCCCGGAACCGGCGCCGAGGGAGGTATTTTCCGCCCAGACGGCGTCCGGAACGAGCCTGATGCGGGGAAACGCCGAAGCGGCCCCGTCGATCAGTTCACTTCTTGTAAACTTTCTTGGGATCAAAGACACGTTCTCCAACGATTTCCAGGGCGTCGCCCGCGACCTTGCGGAAGAAGCAGGTGCGGTAGCCCTCGTGACAGGCGGCGCCGCCGACCTGTTCGACTTTGAAAATCACGGTGTCGGCGTCGCAGTCGACGAGGATTTCCTTCACGATCTGGACATTGCCGGACTCTTCGCCCTTGTGCCAGAGTTTGGAGCGGGAACGGGACCAGTAGACGCCGTGCCCGGTGCGGAGGGTCTCTTTCCAGGATTCCTCGTTGATGTAGGCGAGCATGAGGACCTCGCCGGTCTTCCAGTCCTGGGCGATGGCGGGGATGAGCCCCCCGGTCTTCTTGAAATCAAGTTCGATCATGGCGAGAACCCCGGTGTCACTCTTCGGAACCGGTGTCGGTCACGCCGATGACATTCACGTCGGTGTCGGAACCGGAGACGTTCTGGTCTTTGTTCTTCGTCTCGGGCACGACGTAGGATTCTCCGGCGACGGTCTCGGCGACTTCGGCGGCTTCCTCGCGCTCGGTCTCGGCGTCGGCTTCGGCGGCCGCTTCGGCCTCGTCGTCGGCGTCCACGGCGGCGTCCTTCGCATCAGCCTTCGAGGCCATGCGGAGGATCAGGGCGAAATCGCGACATTCCTCGGTCGGAGCGTGACCCACGAAACGGACCGGGTCGCCCGGGATGGTCGAACGCGGGATAAAACCAACGTCCGTGGGGACCTCGTTGCCGTCCGCGTCGAACCAGAGGAACTTGTAGCAGAATTCGTAGTCGATGTCGCCGAAGAAGGCCCATTTCAGGGCGGAGAGTTCGGCGGTCTTGCCGAAGACGCGCACTGCGAGGAAGCCGCGCTCGTTGATCTCGGATTCGATGTCGCGGAGGGTGAAGACCTTGGCGGCATCCGCGGAAATGTAGACGCGGCCGGGCTGGACGGACGACGTTTCCTGGGCCGTCTCGATGACGATGCGTTCGTCGGTCGGAGCGGGAGCAGTCGAAGCACAGGCCGAAACGAACAGGAGACCGGCCGCGGCAGTCAGAAGAGTGAACAGTTTCATAATGGTTGCCTTTCGGTTTTTATTCTAAAAACTAATGTTTGATTTACATTCCAACGAGTAATGTACACCGTGTGGGCGGCGTTTTCAAGCCTCGATGTCACATTTTTTGCCCACGTACACCTGGCGCGGGCGTACGATGCGCGTGCTGTTGCCGATCATCTCGCGCCAGTGGGCGATCCAGCCGGGGAGACGCGCCAGCGCGAACATCACGGTGAACATCTTCTCCGGGATCCCCAGCGCGCGGTAGAGGATGCCGGAGTAGAAGTCGACGTTCGGGTACAGGTGGCGCGACACGAAATAATCGTCGCTGAGCGCGGTCTTCTCGACCTCGAACGCCACCTGGAGCAGCGGATCGGTCACGTGCTTCTTCGCGAAATACCGCTCGCACTCTGCCTTGATGATCCTCGCGCGGGGGTCGAACGTCTTGTACACGCGGTGGCCGAAGCCCATGAGGCGTTCGGGATTGTTGTGGTCCTTCACGCGGTCGAAGAACTTCTTCACGTCGCCGTCCCGCTCGATCTTGCGGAACATCTCGATGACCTCCTGGTTCGCGCCCCCGTGGAGCGGGCCGGAGAGGGCGGAGACGCCGGCGGAAATCGTGGCGTACAGATTCGCCTGCGTGCTGCCGATCGTGCGGACGGTCGTGGTCGAGCAGTTCTGCTCGTGGTCCGCGTGCAGGATCAGCAGCACGTTCAGCACGCGCACGGCCTCCTCGGAGATTTCGTACGGGGCGACCGGGGAGTCGAACATCATGTTCAGGAAGTTCGCGCAGTAGGAGAGGTCGTACCGGGGATACACGACCGGCTCGCCGATGCTCTTCTTGTAGGCAAACGCCGCCATGGTGCGGACCGTGGAGATCAGACGCGCCGAGGAAATGTCGATGTCTTCGCGGAACGACAGCAGGTCGACGTTCGGATAGAACACCGCGAGGGCGTTGATCATGGTCGACAGGATGTGCATGGGGTGCGCGCCGCGCGGATAGAGGTCGAAGAAGTGGCGCATGTCCTCGTGCAGCAGCGAATTGGCGTTCAGCAGGCTCGAAAACGCCCTGGCTTCCTCCGGGCTCGGCAGGTTGCCGTGCACCAGCAGGTAGGCGATGTGGACGAACCGGAGCTTCTCGTCCGCGACGAGTCTCTCGATGGGGATGCCGCGGTAGCACAGGATGCCTTTTTCGCCGTTCACGTATGTGATGCTGCTGCGGCAGACCGCGGTGTTCATGAGTCCGGGGTCGAACGTGAGGTAGCCGGTGCTCTTCCTGAGCGCCGTGATATCAATGGCTTTTTCGCCCTGGGTGCCGACAATGATCGGCAACTTTATCTCCTGTCCGTTCACGGACAGCGTCGCGAATTCACTCGCCATCGTTCAGCCTCCTCTCTCGAAGTTTGCGGGCGGGGCCCGGGGTTGCTAAAAATCAGCTTGAAAACTTATAAACTGAATAATGTACACCTGAACGGCGCAAAAATCAAGACCGAAACCACATAATTATGGAAAATACAGCTGAATCGCAAGCAAAACGCCCCCGACCCTTTGACAGGTCGGGGGCAAGCTGC
>JAFYBD010000101.1 GCA_017540385.1 Lentisphaeria bacterium | reverse complement strand
TCCCCCGATCCAGAAACGCGTTTCCGGACGGCATCGTCGCGCCGCCCGCGCACCCTTTTTTCTGGCAAAAAAAACCTCCGGCGGAAACCGGAGGAAAAATCAAAACAAAACGATCCAACGGGCGTGAAAGGAACACTGATTCAGGAGCCTTCCCTTTGCAGGGAGATTCCAGAACGCGGAGTTCGGTTCGCCCGGCGAGGAGTCTTATGCGGACTTCTCGGCGACCAGAGCGGCGAGGCGGGATTTCTTGCGGTTCGCCTTGTTCTGGTGGATCACGCCGACCTTGACGGCCTTGTCGAGGGCGGAACATTCCTTGCGGAAGAGCTCTTCGACGGCGTTCTTGTCGTCGGAAGCGGCGGCCGCGCGGAACGTCTTTTCGAGCGTGGCGAGGGCGTTACGATGGGATTTGTTTTTGATGCGGGCTTTTTCGCTGTTGCGCTGAGTCTTCACAGCGGACTTGCGGACATACGTTTTAGGCATGAGTGTTTCCTTTCGGATTCGGTATGTTTTTCAGAACAGATGAAATTTCGATAAAGTTTTGGAACAAATAATATAGCATGGCGAATCGGTCTTTCAAGGGGAAAAGCGAAAAAAGTGGCGTTTTTCCTGGTTTTCCCGGATTTTTCACAACTTTTTTCTTCTTTTTATTAAGATTCAGCTTGAACTATTCTTTTTTCGGTGTAATGTAAGTTCCGCTGTGATTCGCGTACGCGGGTCCCGGTGCACATGGTGCGGGTGTGCGTATTCGCGCGCAACCGTTCGAACGGAACCGGCAGACCACCGAAACCGCGACGGTCCGGGCTGAAAAGTCCGGGCGGTCGGAGAGGTCGGCGGCCTGTGGGGTTCTTTTGCATTTGTATCCGGGAGCGCGGCGCGGGAAACGGCACCGACATGCAGGAACGTCGCGGAGCGGAAGCCCCGCGGCATCGCGACCATAACCACGAACCCCGTCCGACTGGAGGCAAAAGATGAACAGTGAATTATTGGCGATGCTCGACTACATCGAGCAGGAACGAGGGATCAGCAAGGAACAGGTAGTCAAGGCCCTGGAGCAGGCCATTCTGTCCGCATACCGGAAGAGCGCACGCCCCGCGAGCGATCTGAACGTGAAAGTCAATCTCCGCACCGGAGAACTGAAGGCGTGGGCCCGGCTGAAAGTCGTCGAGGAATTCCCCTCCGAGGACGAGATCCTGCTCTCCGAAGTCCAGAAGCGCGACCCCGGCGCAAAAATCGGCGACATCGTGGAATGGGAAGTCACGGCGCGCGACTTCGGCCGCATCGCCGCCCAGACCGCCCGCCAGACCATCGCGCAGATGCTCCGCAAGGCGCAGAAAGACGTGATCCAGGACGAATTCAAGGACAAGATCGGCGAGATCGTGACCGGCACGGTCCATCACGCCGACGGCCTCGGAATCGTGGTCGACGTGAAGAAATCCGAAGGCATCATCGCCGGCCGCGACCGCGTGCCGGGCGAACAGTTCTCCGCCGGCGATCGCATCAGCGCCCTGCTGGTGAAGGTCGACATGGAAGGCTCCGGCCCCAGCCTGATCCTCTCCCGCACCTCGAACAACTTCGTCCGCAGGCTCTTCGAACGCGAAGTATCCGAAATCCACGACGGCGTGGTCGAGATCGTCGGCATCGCCCGTGCCCCGGGATCGCGTTCCAAGGTCGCCGTGAAGTCCAACGATCCCCGCGTCGACCCCGTCGGAGCCTGCGTGGGCATGCGCGGTCTCCGGGTCCGCAACATCACCAACGAGCTCGGCGGCGAGCGCATCGACGTGATCCCGTACAGCAGCGACCTGAAGACGTTCATCGCGAACGCCATGCACCCGGCCAAGCTGCTCGACATCGAGCTCGACAGCGCCACGAAGACCGTCAAAATCTACGTCGACCAGGAGAACTCCAGGCTCGCATTCGGGCGCAAGGCCCAGAACGTGCGCCTCACACAGCGTCTCATCCAGTGGGATATCAACATCATCATCCAGGAGTCCGAGGAGGAGGAATTCGTCCGCAAGAAACAGGAAGCGGCCGAAGGTCTCGCCGCCCTCGCGGGCATCTCCGCCGAAGCGGCCGGGGCGCTCGTCGAACACGGCTATCTGACGCTCGAAGGACTCGGCAACGCCTCCGAGGACGACCTCGCGTCCATCGCGGAACTCACCGACGACGACCGCGCCAGCATCGCCCGGGCGGTCGCCGGAGTCAAAGCCGCGCCGCAGGAACCCGCCCCGGCCGAAGAACCCGCTCCGGCCGAAGAAGAAGGCGGTCAGCAGTAAAGCGCGGACGACCTGGTCTATTTGAGGAGCACGACAAACATGGCATCGAAAAATATCAGAATCAGAGACTGGGCCACACAGTACGGCCTCCAGAACAAAGAGGTGATCGCCGCTCTCGACTCGTTCGGATTCCCGGACAAGACTGCGGCGTCCAACCTCCCGCAGGAGGCCGTCGAACGCCTCGTCAAGCATTTCAAGCTCAAAACGGCCCAGGCGGAGAAACCCGCTCCCGCAAAAACCGAACCGGCCAAAGCGGCTGCTCCGGCACAACCGAAACCCGCCCCCGCTCCGGTCCAGCCGAAGCCGCAGGCTCAGGCACAGCCGAAACCCGCCCCCGCTCCGGTTCAGCCGAAGCCGCAGGTCCAGGCACAGCCGAAACCCGCCCCCGCTCCGGTCCAGCCGAAGCCGCAGGTCCAGGCTCAGCCGAAGCCCCAGCAGCAGTCGCACGTCCTGGGCGGCAACGCCGCGAAGTTCTCGTCTACATCGACGATACGGACGATTCCAATTCCCGCCGCGAACGTTTCAACCACCCCGGCGGAGGCAAGAGCTTCCGTCACGACAACCGCGACAACAACCGCGGCGGTCGCGACAACCGGGGCGGCCATGACAACCGCGACCGCAACGGCGGACGCAACGGGCGCGATTTCCGCGACAACCGGGACAACCGCGACCGCAACAACAACGGCCGTCGCCCCGAACCGCAGCAGCCCGCGCAGAGCGCTCCCGCTCCGGGCGGAGCCGGACGCGAAGTCCATATCAAGACCCCGATCGTGGTGAAGGCCCTGGCCGACGCCATCGGGCGCAAGCCGAACGAAGTCATCATGAGCCTCATGATGATGAACGTGCTGGCGAGCATCAACCAGACGGTCGAATCGGACGTGGCGCAGAAGCTCGCCGAGAAATTCGGCTGCAAGCTCGTGGTCGACCACCGCGACAAGGACCTCCACATGCTCAAGAACGAGGTCGGCGAAACCGTCGATCCCGAGGACCGCGTGTATTCGTGTTCCGAATCCGAGCTGAAGGAGCGTCCCCCGATCGTGACCTTCATGGGCCACGTCGACCACGGCAAGACCTCCCTGCAGGACTGCATCCGCAAGACGCACGTGACGGCCTCCGAAGCCGGCGGCATCACGCAGAGCATCGGCGCCTCCGTGGTCAACCTCGACGGCAAGACCATCACGTTCGTCGACACCCCCGGCCACGAGGCTTTCACGCAGATGCGCGCACGCGGTGCCAACGTGACCGACATCGTGGTGCTGGTCGTGGCCGCCGACGACGGATTCATGCCGCAGACCATCGAAGCCCTCAATCACGCCCGCGCGGCCAAGGTGCCGATCATCGTGGCCGTGAACAAGATGGACCTCCCGGACGCGAATTTCGACCGGGTGCTCCGCAACATGCAGGAACACGAGCTCATGCCCGAAGACTGGGGCGGACAGGTGGCGGCCATCAAGGTCTCCGCGCGCACCGGCAGCGGCATCGACGACCTGCTGGAACGCATCCTGCTCGAGGCCGAAATGCTCGAGCTGAAGGCCAACCCGAAGAACCCGGCGCAGGCGTTCGTGCTGGAATCCGAGCTCGAACAGGGCCTCGGCGCGACCGCAAACGTGGTCGTGAAGAACGGCACGCTCCGCGTCGGCGACGCGATCATCTGCGGCCAGTATTACGGCAAAGTCAAATCCCTGATCGACAGCCGCGGCCACCGCGTGCCCCTCGCGGGCCCCAGCACCCCGGTCAAGGTCGTCGGTCTCTCCGGCGTGCCCGAGGCGGGCACCCGTCTGGCCGTCTGCGAATCCCTCGCGGCCGCCAAGTCGCTCGGCGAAGCGCGCGAAGCCGACAACCGCATCGAAACGCTGTCTGCGAAACCGATGGCGGCCGGCCTCGAAGCCCTCTTCTCCCAGATGGAGGAGGGCAAGCGCAACGACCTGAAGGTCGTCGTGAAGGCCGACGTGCGCGGCTCCACCGAGGCCATCGTGGAATCCCTGAAGAAGAAATCCTCCCCGAAGATCAGCATCGAGGTCATCCATTCGGACGTCGGCGCCATCACGGAAAACGACGTGATGCTGGCCAGTTCCGCCAACGCCATCATCCTGGGCTTCCACGTGCGCGTGAACCCCGGCGTGAACGACCTGGCGAAGAAGGAACACGTGGAAATCCGCCTGTACAGCATCATCTACGAGCTGCTGGAGGACATCGAGGACGCCATGGCCGGCCGCCTGGAGCCCGAAAAGCGCGAAAAGGAGCTCGCCACCGTCCGCATCCTCAAGATCTTCCACCTCTCCAACGGCTCCGACATCTGCGGCTGCATCGTCGAAAAGGGCACCGCGAAGGTCGGCGCGAAGGCGAGGGTCTTCCGCGGTAAGGAACTCCTGTTCAACGGCGAGGTGCGCTCCCTCCGCCACCTCAAGGACGACGTCCGCGAGGTCCGTGCCGGCATGGAGTGCGGCATCCGTCTGGACAACTTCGCCGATTTCGACGAGGGCGACACCATCCAGCTCTACGAAATCGAACTGAAGAAACAAACACTGTAAGCTCAGGAGGCGCATCATGCCTCGAAACAACAGAAAACACCCGGTCGCCTCGGTCGACCGTCTCGTCCGCGTCAACGAGCTGCTCAAACGCGTGCTCGCCGACCTGATGGAGACGCTCGGATTCAACGAAGAACAGGGCCGGATCATATCCATCACCCGCGTGGACTGCGCCTCCAACCTCAAGACCGCCTCCGTGTATGTAAGCATCCTCGGGGCGAAAAACGAGGAGGAGGAG
>JAFYBD010000100.1 GCA_017540385.1 Lentisphaeria bacterium | reverse complement strand
GCTGGAAACAACGTCCGCCGCAGGTCGGAAGCAGAAGCCGAAACGGTCTCTTGCGCGGAGAATCGCCCGGCTCGCGCTGTTCGCCGTGATCCTCTTCCTCATCCTGATCGTTTCGGGCTGCGGCATCGGGACTCTGATGTATTACCGTTCGTTGACTCGCGGCGGCTACGTGGAGAAATGGGACGACGACGAAGGCCGCATCCTGACCGACCTGTCCTACGGGAAGGGCGACAATGCGCGCTACGACCTGTATCTTCACAAGAGCATCGACCCGAAGCGGGACGCGCCGCTGCTGCTCTTCATCCACGGCGGCTCCTGGACGTCCGGTCGGCGCGGCGACATGGCGCACGCGTGTAAGTATTACGGTAAAAAAGGCTGCATCACGGCGACGATGGAGTATTCGCTGATTTCCGAGCAGAATCCCGGCGTCACGGTGAAGACCATGCTCGACGAGATCACCGCGTGCATCGCCGCGTTGAAGAAACAGCTGGAGACGGAGGGGTACCATGCCCCGAAACTCGCGATCGCCGGTTTTTCCGCGGGCGGTCATCTGGCCCTGCTCTACGCCTATTCCCGCGCAGAAGAATCCGCCATCCCGCTCGCGTTCGTGTTCGAGAAGGTCGGCCCGGTGTCGTTTCACAAGGCATTCTGGGGCGCCGACATTTCCGCCGTGCTGATCGGGCTCGGCGCGGGAATCGAGGTCGACGCGGGCAAGCTGGACGACCCGGAGATCGTCGCGGCGGCCGACAGTCTTTCGCCGGTTCACTTCATCGGGCCGGACTCCCCGCCGACGATCTTCGCCTACGGCGGCAAGGACACGCTGGTGCCGCCGATTCACCGCAACGCGCTTGCGAAGGCGCTGGGGGAACACCGCGTGCCGAACCGTTGCATTGATTTCCCGAATTCGAACCACGCGATGTGGGACGACGCCGAATCCACGGAGGTGTTCCGGCAGGCCGTCCTCGAATACTGCGTGCGGTATATGAAGGCCGATTCGCCTCAAACGGAAGAAAAATTCGAAAAAAGATGAGAAATCGGGTTGACTTTTCGTTTCTCCGGGTGTAAATTATCATTACTATGAAAACTTTTGCAAACAAATCCTTTTATTCTTGCTGGTGGCGCTGGTGGTAATTCCGCCAGGGCTGGATTGTTTGCATCCTTAGAAAACGCATAAGCTGGCGGATCGATCGGACGATTGACCCGCCTTTTTCTTTCGATACCGTATCCGGACCTGGAAACCGGATACGGTTTTTTTGTTTCCGAATCAAATCATCTGACATACGACACAACAACAAACGACAAAACAAATCCCGAGAGGAGAAAACCATGAAAGAAACAACGTTGGAGCAGTTCCGGGCGTTGGCGGCGAACGGCGAAGTCGTGCCGGTCTGCCGCGAGATCCCGGGCGACATGGACACGCCGGTGTCCGTGCTGGAACGGTTCGTGCAGGACGACAATATCGCCCTGCTGGAGAGCGTGGAGGGAGGCGAATCGCTGGGACGGTATTCGTTCCTGGGCGTGAACCCGTACGGCATCTTCACGGTCGAGGACGGCGTGCCGTACCTGGAGATGCACGGCGAACGCCGCGTGCTGGAGTACCAGGGGAACCCCCTGAACGCGCTCCGTGGCATCATCGGCGGCAAGCGCGTGGCTGTCGACGCAGAGCTGCCGCCGCTCCCGGGCGGCGCGATCGGCCGCCTGAACTACGAGGCCGCCGGACTCTTCGAAGAGCTCCCGCAGCCGAAGGGCAAAAAGACGGGCCCGGTCTGCGCCTTCATGCTCACGAACGAGATCATCGCGTTCGACAACCGCCAGCATACGATCAAGGTGGTCGTGAACGTCGAGCCGGCGCATTTCGCCAGCCTCGAAGAGGCGTTCGAGAGCGGCAGGCACCGCATCGCCGCGATCATCGCTAAAATCCGCCAGCGCAGCGTAACGCACGTGGAGTACGAGTCCGATGTGCATATCGAGCTGAAGCCGGAGATCACGCACGACCAGTTCATCGAGATGGTGAAGCAGGCGAAACGCTCCATCGTGGACGGCGAAGTGATCCAGGTGGTGCCCTCGCAGGCGTTCTCCGCCGTGTCGGACATCCCCCCCTTCAGCATCTACCGCGCTCTGCGCATGATCAATCCCTCGCCGTACATGTTCTACCTGAAGCTCGGGGGCGACCTGCTGATCGGGACCTCGCCGGAGACGCTGGTCAAGCTCGAAAACGGCGTTTCGCTGGTGCGTCCCATCGCCGGGACCCGTCCGCGCGGCCGCGACGCGGTCGAGGACGCCGCGCTGGAACGCTCCCTGCTCGCGGACGAGAAGGAGCGCGCGGAACACCTGATGCTGGTCGACCTCGGGCGCAACGACATCGGGCGCACGGCCGAACCCGGCAGCGTGCACGTGTCCGACTTCATGCACGTGGAGCGGTATTCGCACGTGATGCACCTGGTGAGCAACGTCGAGGGCCGCCTCCGCAAGGACTGCGACGCATTCGACCTCGTGGCCTCGGCGTTTCCCGCAGGCACCCTCACGGGCGCGCCGAAGATCCGCGCGATGGAGCTGATCCACGACCTCGAGTCCGGTCCCCGCGGGTTCTACGGCGGGGCGGTGGGGTATTTCAGCGGCGACGGCAACATGGACCTCGCGATCACGATCCGCACGCTCGAAGTGAAGAACGGCCGGATCAAAGTGCAGGCCGGATGCGGCATCGTGGCCGATTCCGTGCCGGAAATGGAGTACCAGGAAACATTGAACAAAGCGCGCGCGCTGTTCAAGGCCGTCGAATTTGCGGAAGGAGGCCTCAGATGATCTTCATGCTCGACAATTACGATTCGTTTACCTACAACCTCGTCCACATGCTCGCGAAGACCGGGCAGGAGATCGTGGTGAAGCGCAACCGCGACGTCACGCCCGCCGAGGTGCTGGCGCTGAAGCCGCAGGCGATCCTGCTGTCGCCCGGCCCGGGACGT
This sequence comes from Lentisphaeria bacterium, assembly GCA_017540385.1. GTDB lineage: Bacteria > Verrucomicrobiota > Lentisphaeria > Victivallales > UBA1829 > UBA1732. The sequence continues at coordinate 3,565 of JAFYBD010000100.1, read as the reverse complement.
CCCCAGGGCGCGGGCTGCATGATGGACCTCATCGCCGCGGCCGCCGGAAAGATCCCGATGCTCGGCGTGTGCCTGGGGCATCAGGCCATCGGCGCGCATTTCGGGGCGGAGGTCGTCCACGCGAAGTCGATCATGCACGGCAAGACGTCCGCGATCCGTCACGACGGGCAGGGCCTCTTCGCCGGGCTGCCGCAGGGATTCCTCGCCGTGCGGTACCATTCGCTCGCGCTCGATGCGTCGACCGTGCCGTCGAACGTGAAAGTGACCGCGAAGACCGACGACGGCGAGATCATGGGCGTGCGCGTCACGCCCGAAGGCGGCGCCGTGGTCGAAGGCATCCAGTACCACCCCGAATCCATCATGAGCGAATTCGGACTGAAACAGATCAACAACTTCCTGAGGGAGGCCGGAGTCTTATGCTGAACGAAGCCCTGAAGAAAGTCGTGGCCGGCGGATCGCTGACCGAACAGGAGAGCGCCGACATGGTGAACGCCATCGCCGTCGGCGAAAACAACATCGCGGCCGCGGGACTGCTCACGGCCATGTCCATGCGCGGCGAGACCGTGTCCGAAATGACCGGCGCGGCGAATTTCCTGCGCGACCGGATGATCGCCGTGAACGCCGGAGACTGCTCCGACATCGTGGGGACGGGCGGAGACGGCGGCAAGTCGTTCAACATCTCCACCGCGTCCGCCCTGGTCGCCGCCGGTGCCGGGGTGCGGATGGCGAAGCACGGCAACCGCGCGGTTTCCGGCAAATGCGGCGCGGCCGACGTGCTGGAGGAGCTCGGCGTGCGTCTCGACGGAGGCGCGGATGCTCTGGCGACGTCGGTCCGCGACAACGGCATCGCGTTCCTCTTCGCCCGCAGTCTGCATCCCGTCATGGCGAAAGCCGCACCGCTCCGCCGCGACCTCGGGAGCCGCACGATCTTCAACCTCGTCGGCCCGCTCGCGAATCCGGCTCACGCTGTCTATATGGTCGTGGGCGTGTATCACGAACGCCTGCTCATGCCGTTCGCACAGGTCCTGCGGAATCTGGGCGTGAAGCGCGGGCTCGTGGTCCACAGCGCCGACGGTCTCGACGAGATCTCCAGCCTCGCGCCGACCGCGGCCGCGATCCTTTCGGAGGACGGCATCCGCGAGACCGTGATCCGTCCCGAAGAAATCCTCGACGACCCGGCCCTGCGGACGGGTTCACTCGCGGGCGGAGACAGGACCGAGAACGCGAAAATCCTGCTGGACGTGCTGTCCGGCCGCGACCATACGGCGAAACGCGGAGCGGTGCTGCTGAATGCGGCGGCGATCTGCGCGGCGTCCGGGCTCGGCGAGACCATCCGCGACTGCATCCCGCTCGCAGAGAAGTCCATCGACAGCGGAGCCGCGCTCGAAAAACTCGGGAGACTCAGAGCATGAGCGGCATCCTGGAACAGATCGTCGAACGGAACCGTCCGGCGCTGGAGGAACGCAAGCGCGCCGTGCCGTACCGAGAGCTCGAAGCGGCCGCGGCGGACGCTCCTGCGCGACCCGGCTTCGCCGAAGCGTTCCGGGGCCCGGGCGTCCACGTGATCGCCGAGCTGAAGAAAGCCTCGCCGTCGAAGGGCGTGATCCGCGAGTCGCTGGACGTGCCGAAGCTCGCGAAGCGACTGGAAGAGGCCGGAGCCGCGGCGCTCTCCGTGCTCACGGAGCCGTTCTATTTCCAGGGGAGCATGGACAACCTGCGGAACGCCGCAAATACGGTCAAACTGCCCCTGCTGAGGAAGGATTTCATATTCGATCCCTACCAGATCCTCGAGGCGAAACTCAACGGTGCGTCGGCGGTGCTGCTGATCGCGGCCATGCTGAACGCGGACGAATTCCGCCGCCTGCTGGAGTTCGCGCACTCCGTCGGTCTGGACGTGCTGGGCGAAGCCCACACGGAGGAAGAACTCGAGCTCGCCGCGACCGCCGACCTGGCCGGAGTCAATGCGCGCGACCTGAGGACGTTCTCGACCTCGCTGGAACGTTCCGCCGCGCTCATCGCGAAGCTCGGAGGCTGCGGAAAGCCGGTCGTCGCCGAAAGCGCGGTTAGGAACCGCGAAGACATCCTGATGCTTCAGGCTGCCGGCGCAAACGGATTCCTCGTCGGCGAGACGCTGATGCGCGGCGACGACCCCGGTTCCGAACTCGGGAGGCTGCTCCGATGCTCCTGAAAATCTGCGGCATCACGCGCGTCGAAGACATGCTCGCGGTAGGACGGGCCGGGGCGGATTACGCCGGGATCATCCTGGTTCCGCGTTCGCCCAGATTCGTGCCCCGCGACCGGATCGCGGAGCTCGCGTCGGCCGCGCCGGAGGCGAAGAAGGTCTTCGTGGTGCGCGACATGCCGCTCGACGAACTCAACGCGCTGATCGCGGAGTTCCATCCGCACGCAGTCCAGCTCCACGGGAGCGAGACAGCCGGTTACGCCCGCGGCGTGACCGGGGCGGAGGTGTGGAAGGCGTTCAATCTGAACTCGGAAACGGTCCTGGCCGAAGCGGAGACATTCCCCTGCGCGACGGTCGTGGCGGATTCCGGGGGCGGCACCGGGCGGCCTTGCGACTGGACCCTCGCGGCGCGTCTGGCGTCCGTGCGTCCGATCTTGCTGGCCGGGGGCGTGACGCCGGACAACGTGCGCGAGGCGATCGGGCGCGTGAAGCCCGCGGGGATCGACGTCTCCGGCGGCGTGGAATCCGCGCCGGGGATCAAGGACGGGAAACTTATTCAACTCATTGCTGAAAGGATACATTCATGAACACCCATTACGGGATCTACGGCGGCCAGTACGTCGCCGAAACGCTGACGGGGGCGCTCCGCGAATTGGAGACGGCCTATTTCGAGGCGAAAAAGGACGCCGCTTTTCAGGCGGAACTTGACGATCTCCTGCGGAACTACGTGGGGCGGGAATCCCCGCTGTATTTCGCGAAACGCCTCACCGAACATTGCGGCGGCGCGGACATCTACCTCAAACGCGAGGACCTGAATCACACGGGGGCGCACAAGATCAACAACACCATCGGGCAGGCCCTGCTGGCGCGGCGCATGGGGAAGAAACGCCTCATCGCCGAGACCGGCGCGGGGATGCACGGCGTGGCCACGGCCACGGTCGCGGCGCTCTTCGGCATAGAGTGCGAAGTTTTCATGGGCGAGGTGGACGTGGCGCGTCAGGCCCCGAACGTCGAGCGCATGCACGCCCTCGGCGCGAAGGTGCGCGCCATCAAGGAGGGCTCCCGCACGCTGAAGGACGCGATGAACGCGGCGCTGCGCGAATGGACCGCCACGAGCAAGGAGACGTTCTACCTGATCGGCACGGCAGCCGGTCCGTATCCGTACCCGATGATCGTGAAGGATTTCCAGTCGGTCATCGGACGCGAGACGAGGCGGCAGTGTCTGGAACGCTGCGGCCGATTGCCCGACGAGGTCGTCGCCTGCGTCGGCGGCGGCAGCAACGCCATCGGGATGTTCGCCGGGTTCCAGGACGATCCGCAGGTGCGCCTGGTGGGCGCGGAAGCGGGCGGACTCGGGATCGCGTCCGGCAAGCACGCCGCGAG
>JAFYBD010000099.1 GCA_017540385.1 Lentisphaeria bacterium | reverse complement strand
TGCCCGCGCCGCCTTCGCCGTACAGGTAATTGCTCTCCGGATCGGGCACGCGCGAGGCGCGGAACGCCTCGATGTCGCGTCTGCGGCGGTCCACGTCGCGGCCGCGTTCCAGCACGACGGGCGCGCATCCGGCCTGCGCGAGGACCAGCGCCGCGAAAAGTCCCGCCGGACCCGCGCCGATCACGAGCGGATTCTTCAGGTCGGTCTTTCCCTCGAACGGGTGGTATTTCTCACGCGGGACATACGGCTTCACGTTCGGACTGTTCGAGGGCCGCACGCCTTCCGCCAGGTCGGCGTCCACGCGGTAGAGCAGCGTCACGGCGGGCTTCTTCCGCGCGTCGATGCTCTTCCGCACGATCCGGTAGCCCGGCACGTCGTCCGGGCGTATGCCTGCCGCCCGCGCGATGAACGGCGCGAGCTCGCGGTCGATGCCGGACCCGGCTTTCGCTGCGGGGATCGGCGGCAGGTCAATCGTAATGGTCATGGGCGGAAAAAGAAGTCTTTTTTGAAGAGAATATGAGACGTTTTCTGTTCAAGGTTATTCCAAATAATTTACAGCGCATTTTTCCAAAAATCAACCGGGCGCGCTTGAAAAAACATATTTTGCGGCAATATTAGATAGTGTCGCGCGGCGTTCGGAGTCTTTTGTGCCGCGCCAACTTCTTACCGATGGAGCCCGACAAACCATGAAACGATTTCTTTCCGTCGCAGTCCTGTGTCTGCTGACGCTGCGTCTTTTACCCGCCCTTTCCGCTTTTGACGAGATTCCGGAACCGGAAAAACGCACCATCCCCGAACTCACTCTGACGGAACGCGTCGTCGATCTGCTGGAGGCGGTCGAGGACGAGTCGCCGGAGGTCTTCCGCCGGATCAACGAGCTCCCGCGCGAAGAGGCGCTCGCGCGCATCATGCGCGCCCTCGACAGCGGCGTGGTCCCCGCGTCCTCCACCATGGTGAAATCTCCGATCGTCGAATTCTCGTCTGACGATTTCCGCCAGTATCCGGTGTTCGGACTCACGGACAGGAAGTTCCCGTATCTCCGATTCGACCTCGTGGTCCCGGACCGGATGACCCAGGCCATTCAGGAACTGAAAAAAGTATCTGACGGGACCGTTCCGACGGGCGTGATCGTCGATCTGCGGGAGGCGGGAACGGGTGTCTATCTCTCCATGAATGTGTTGCCGGAAGCCCTCGGCAAGCTCGGATGCCCGGTCATGGTCCTGATCTCCGGCAAAACGAAGGGAGCCGGAGAACTTCTTGCGGCGGTCCTGCGACGCGACTGCGGAGCGGTCCTGGTCGGCACGGAGACGGCGGGCAATATCTTCCCCCTCGAAAGGATCGTCGTAAACGACGTGAAATGGTTCGTGCCCGATCCTCCGGCGGAGTATTACGACATCTCACCGTACGCGCTGAAGCCCGATCTGGAGAAGGATTCCGAGGTGCGCCTGAGCTTCGACGAGCTGAAGGAAAAACCGGACAAGCTCGACGGTGATCCGCTGCTCCGGCTCGCGGCCGACCTGCTCACGATGAAGGCCGCGGTCAAGCCTGTGGCGGAGTGAGCGGAGTTTCCGCTCCTTTTTCCCCGGTCGTTTCTGCCGCGTCCTTTGCCGCCGATTCGACGGTTTCGCGCACCGGTTTCGCCTGATTCTGCACCGACGTCGCGGCGGGGGTGTCTTTAGTTTCCCCGGCTTCTTCCGGGGGCGGCTGGCAGGTCTTGAAAATGAGGGACAGGATGACCACGATGATGGTCACCGGCAGGATGTAATGGACCAGCAGACTGTGGAAACTCTCCGCGCCGTTCCATTCCTGCATCATCTCCGGGTGTTCCGCGAGGAACGTTTCATGATGCTTCATGAGGTCCTCGAGCGGCGCTTCGCGATACGATTCGAGCGAGGGATCGCGTTCGGCAGACGCGGCGATCATGCGGCGTCCGGCCTCGGCGTTCTCCGGTATCTTCGACTGCTCCAGCACCTTCCCCAGGATCATCAGGTGAATCGGGTACTTCAGGAACCGGGGCGAGAAGGGGCCCGGCATCCTGAGCTCCACGTACTCGAGCTTGTAGTCCCAGTTCTCGAACTTCACGCAGCCGCGCAGGAACCGCGAGAAGTTCAGCGACTGGCTCCGGCGGATGATCATCGCCGTGAGGATCACCAGCAGCAGATAGCCAGCCGTGACGAAGACGAGATAGAACGCCGGGTTCTGCGAGCCTGCCTTCACGGCCTTGTTCAGAAAGAACAGCGAGACGAGCAGCAGGTAGACCGCGCCGACTGTCAGCGAGACGACGAGCTTGTGCGAGCATTTGTAACGGAACTTTTTGAGTTCCTCTTTCGAGAAGAGCGGGATGTTTTCTGCCATGATCGCGCGGGGATGAGTGAAAGGGTGTTTACTTGAGTTCGTAATTGATGCCGGTGAGCTCGCTCAGACCGCGCCGGACGGCGGTCACGGATTCCTCCGGGACCTGCTCGAGCGTGAGCGGCGTGAGGTAGCGTACCTGAATGTCCTGGATTTCGGCGAGGCGTTCGTCGGTGAGGGGGCGGTTTTTCAGGATCAGGCAGTGGAGGATTTCATCGTCCGTGAGCCCGGTCCCGTCCACGATGGCGTTCGCGGTCTTCAGCATGGCCGCCTGCGTGTAGCGTTCCTTGCAGAGCACGAGGAACAGCAGGAACGCCTTCCGGAGTTTCGCCTCGGAGATCGCCACGCCGCGTTTCCGCAGGTCGGTCACGAACGTCGTCTGCATCTGTTTGGCCGTCTGCACGAGGATTTCGCGCCGGAGCGACACGGCGACCTGTTCCAGCAGTCCGTCGTGGTCGGCTCCGACCGAAACCGGAGCGGTCAGCCCCTCGTATTCGGGGTGGCGCGCCGTCCACCAGTCGTAGAATTCGCGGTACACGGGCTCCATGACGGTTTGAAACTCGTTGGACTGCATCAGCGCGCCCCGGGCGGCCGCGACCCATTCCGAGCGCATCTGCTCCTCTTCCTTCGGGTCGCGGATCAGCAGGACCTGCCGCACGAAGACGCTCTCGGGGATCCGTCTCCGGATGCACTCGCCCTCCATCACGAGCCGCAGATACGGGGTGAAATCGAATGTGCCATCCACACCGGCGAGGAGCTTCTCGAACTGCTGCTCCTCTACGGGCTCCAGGTCGATCCCGTAGAGTGCGGCGAACTTCCCAGTGAAATTGTCCCGCACGACGTCCCGCAGTTCTCCGACCGACGCGCTTGCCGGGGGCTCCATCTTCGTCATCAGCGTCTCGACGGTCGCGGGAGGTTCCGGCTTCAGGAGTCCTCCGGCGGCGAGCTGGACGACCGCGATGGCGACGAGCGCCGCGAGCAGGTCGACGACGAGGATCTTCGCCCGGAGGTTCTTCGGATTCGCCTTCTCCGGGTCCGGGCGGAAGAGTGCCCCGGCCGTGAAATGCGCGATGGCGACGATGACCGCTGCCGGGATCAGGGTGAGGACGAAGCTTTGCATGAGGAGCCTTTCATTTCCGTGATTTTAGACTGTTTAATATAGTACGGTTCCGGGCAAAGTCAAACCTCCCGAGCCCGATTTCGCCCGAATCGCGAAATTATGCGCGAAAATGCAATTTTCCGGTATGTTTTTTCCGGAAAGTGTGCTATAGTATAGCAAACCGCATAACAAATCATACGGCCGTCAGGCTTTCCAGGAGGTACCCATGAACGATTATCTGAAGGGCAAAAAGATCCGTCTTCGCTGCAAAAAAGACTATCAGGGCGCGCACACGCACATCATCATCGGCGTGGTCGTCGAGGAGAACGAGAGCTACCTCGCCGTTCAGGGGCGGTCGTTCCACTTCTCGCGCATCGTCGACGGCATGCTGAACCAGGTCACCACCGGCGCGCTGGCCGTCCGCGTGATCCCGTGGGCGAACGTGGAGCTGATCCACTGGCTGAGCGACAAGACCGACTGGAACGCCGAGATCGCGTTCGATACGAAGGGCTCCCTGATCCTGCAGGATACTGTGCGGACCATGATCGCGGAACGCCGCGACGGGTTCAACTGATCCCGCCCGGAAGGGCGCTCAGTCCAGCCTGAACCCCAGTTTGCGGAGCGCATCCAGGAGCGAATCGTCAGATTCGCAGCCGGAGAGTTTCACCGTGTAGGCCGGGAATTCGCGCCGGACGCGGTAGGAGCCCCGCAGCGCTTCGAAATTCTCCGGGGCGGCCCGGAGCGCGGCGTCGTCCGCCGCGACGTCGTAGGACGCGAGCACGGCGTCCGCGATGGGATTTGCGGAGGCGGCGTCGAGCGTGACCACCGGATTTGCAGGTGCGGGGACCTTCGCCAGGATGTCCGCCCGGACCTGCTGAATGACGTCCGGCTCGAGGATGTGCAATCCCTGCGCCACGACCTCGACCGCCATCGCCGTGCCGTTCGCCTTGCCGTCGGCGGAATACCCTGCGATATGCGGCGTGGCGAAATCGACGAGCGACAGGAGCTCGCGGTCGATCTCGGGCTCGTTGTGCCAGACATCCAGCACGGCGCCCGATATTTGCCCCTCAATGATCGCCTTTTTCAGCGCGGGTTCGTCCACGACGTCCCCACGCGAGGTGTTGAAGAAAAACGGCTTCTTTCTGAGCCCGCGGAAAAATGCCTCGTCGGCGAGGTGTTCGGTCCGGTCCGGTCCCGCTTGCGTAAGCGGCACGTGGAACGTGACGAAGTCGGCCTCATTTTGGATCGTTTCGAGCGTGACGAAGCCCGACGGTCCCTCGCGTCTCGCCCGCGGCGGGTCGTTCACGAGCACGTTCATCCCGAGCGCATAGGCTGCGGCGGCGACCTTCGAACCGACGTGTCCGCAGCCGACGACCCCGAGCGACTTCCCCCTCAAATCCACATTGTGCCGGAGCGAGACGCGGAGCAGCGCCGAGGTCATGTACTGCGCCACGGACGCCGCGTTGCATCCGGCGGCGTTGCGGCAGACGATTCCGCGTTTGCCGCACCAGTCCAGATCGATGTGGTCGATGCCGATGGTCGCGGTCGCGATCACGGACACACGGGAGTGTGCGAGGAGCGCCGCGTCGCATTTCGTGCGGGTGCGGATGATGAGCGCGTCGGCGTCCCGGACGGTTTCCGGCGTGATCTCGCGGGGATCGAGATGCCGCACGTCGGCGCAGGGTTCGAGGACACCTTTGAGATACGGGATTTTTGAGTCGGCGACGATAAGCATGGCCGATTCGCCTCAGAGGAAGTACGGCAGGAGCAGGAAATACCGCCAGAGCGCAGCCGCCGCGAGCGTCACGCCGATCGAGATGAGCGCGCGTTTCCAGCTCTTGAAAATGAACGACAGCACCGTGAGCGGGATCCCGGCCGCCACGCAGATCACGCTCAGCGTGAGCCCGGAGGCGATCATGAAGTACGCCACGGCCTTCGCCGTGTGGGCGGCCGCTTCGGATCCGGAGCCCCCGCCGGACACCAGCCACTGGCAGATTCCGGCGGCGATCCCGTCCAGCGCCAGCAATACCAGCACGGGGAAGATCAGCAGGGAAATCAGAAACTTGAACATGGCCGGGGTCCTTCCCTGGGGGCGAAGCCGGGGAACAATCTCCCCGGATCAGTTTTCCTGCATGTAGTTCGGCGCGTCGCGCGTCATGATGATGTCGTGCGGATGCGCTTCCTTCAGGGCCGACGGGCTCACGCGGGTGACTTTCGCCCGGGCGCGGAGCTCGGGGATGGTCTTGGTCCCGCAGTAGCCGAGGGAGTAACGCAGGCCGCCGATGAACTGGCAGAGGACTTCGCTGAGGGAGCCGCGGTAAGGCACCATGCCTTCCACGCCCTGCGGCACGATCTGCTTCACGTCGTCCGTGTCCTGCTGGCCGTAACGTTCCCGGCTGCCCTTGGATTTCTGCATCGCCACGAGGCTGCCCATGCCGCGGTAGAGCACATAACGACGGCCGTTGCGGAACGTCTTTTCGCCGGGGCCTTCGAGCGTACCGGCGAGCACGGAACCCATCATCACGCAGGATGCGCCGACCGCGATGGCCTTCGGCACATCGCCCGACTGCTTGATGCCGCCGTCGGCGATGATCGGCACTTCCTCGCCGATCGCCTTGTACGCCTCGTAAATGGCCGTGACCTGCGGGGTGCCTACGCCGGCCACCACGCGCGTCGTGCAGATGGAACCCGGGCCGATGCCGACCTTCACGGCGTCAACGCCGGCGTCCAGCAGGGCCTTCGCCGCGTCGTAGGTGGCGATGTTGCCCGCCACGACGTCGATCCCGGCGTATTTGTCCTTGATGTATTTCACGGTGTCGATCACGCCCTTGCTGTGGCCGTGCGCCGTGTCGATCACGAACGCGTCCACGCCGGCCTGCGCCAGAGCTTCGATGCGGTCCTCGTTGTACGGGCCGACTGCAGCCGCTACGCGCAGACGGTGATCGGCGTCGCGGTTGTACGCCGGCTCCATATTCTCGATGAGCGTGCGGACGTCGCTGAAACTGAAGAGGCCGGTGAGCTTGCCGTTCGCGTCCACGGTCGGCAGCTTGCCGACTTTGTTCTTCATCATCACCTGGAACGCCTCTTCAAGCGTGGGCGAACCGCTCGCGGAGATCACCGGTTTGGTCATCACGTCGCGGATCGGGATGTCGAAGCTGGAGAGGAACTTGATGTCGCGGGCGGTGATGATGCCGACCAGCTTGCCGTCGGAGTTCACGATCGGGAAGCCCGAGAACGAGAAATTGTGGGCTTTCTTGTAGTTGAACATCTCCTGCACGGTCTGGTCTTCGCGGAACGTGATCGGAGTCTTGATGAAGCCGTTGAGGTAACATTTGACCTTGCGGACTTCCTCGGCCTGCGTCTGCACGTCGAGGTTCTTGTGGATCACGCCGATTCCGCCGAGTTTCGCCATCGCGATCGCCATTTCCGCTTCGGTCACGGTGTCCATGGCCGCGCTCACAAAGGGGATGTTCAGCTTTATGTTCCGCGTGAATCGGGTCGTGACGTCGGTCTCGGTGGGCAGGAAATCGGCGTACTGGGTCAGCAGGGAGATGTCGTCGAAAGTCAGGCTTTCGTACTTGAAGTTCGCCATGAAGGCGTCAATGTTGGGATTGCTCATCGGCTGCTCCAATCGAGTTGTGCCGGAGCCACATGGGATGCTGGCAACGGCGTTGATAGAATGACCATTTGCCAATATAATATACACCTTTTTTCCTTTTTTACAATCCGACAGGGGCGTTGTTTTCGAAAAAATCCCGACATGACCTGCCCCGCAGCTGTGCTCTCTGCTTCGCTTGTGCACACACGGAGTGTGCCCGGCAGTGCTTGCTCCGCTCGGACATGGGGGAGGTCCCATCTTG
>JAFYBD010000098.1 GCA_017540385.1 Lentisphaeria bacterium | reverse complement strand
GGTCTCAATGTTCACCAGGTCGCCCGCCTTGATGGAATCGAGGTTTGTGTCGCGCCGGGTGGTCGGGATCAGGCGCACCGCGAACGAGTCGTCGCCCGCGTCGGTGAGCGTGAGGGAGACGCCGTTCACGCACACGCTGCCCTTCGGCACAAGGAAGATGCGGAGTCCGGGCGGGGTCTCCATCCTGAGTTCGAAATCGTCTCCGGTCCGGGCGTACGAAACGACTTTCACCGCCGCATCGACGTGGCCGCTCACCAGGTGACCGCCGAGACGGCTTCCCAGGCTCAATGCGCGTTCGAGGTTCACGCGCGCCCCGACGGGGATCCGTCCGAGGTTCGTGCGGTCGAGCGTCTCCTTCATCACGAAGAACACCAGCGCGCCGGCGGATTCCTTCTCGAACGTCAGGCACGCGCCGTTCACGGCGATGCTCTCGCCGGGCTCCAGGTCGGTCCAGGGCGTATCCGGCTTCACGGACAGCCGCCCGGCCTTCGCGCCCGATTCGCGCCCGGTCAGCACTCCTGTCTTCTCAATCAATCCCGTAAACATGGCGAATCCTCCTCAAATCTCCGGGTATGCCGGATAAGCCTCCACCTGCCAGTCGCAGCCCAGGGGCGTGATCTTCATACGTTCCAGCGAAACGGCCTCCGAAAGCGCGTCGGGGTCGGGGCCGCCCAGCACGGGACGACTGCCCCTGCCCCCGAGAAGTTTCGGGGCCACATGAAATTCGATCTTGTCGATGGCGCGGGCACGGAGCGCCGAAGCAGCGAGTTCGCCCCCGCCCTCGATCAGCAGCATCGTGACGTTCTCGCGTCCGAGCCGGGCGAGAAATCCGTCCCAGTCCGCCGCGGAGTCGAGTGCGACCGTCTCCCAGCCGTCCCCTGCCCCGGCGACGAGCTCGGGATGATGCGTTGCGACGATCCGGCGCGGGGTCTTCAGCACGATCCCGTCCGGGGTGCGCGCGGTGAAACGCGGCGCGTCCAGCCGGAACGTCTCCGCTCCGGCCAGCACGGCGTCCGAAAGCCGCCTCAGATACGCCACGCGGTTCCGCGCGGTTTCCGATGTCACCCACTTCGAATCGCCGTTCGCTGCGGCGATCCTGCCGTCCAGCGTCTCAGCCATCTTCAGCAGCACGAATGGCCGCCCGGTCGTGATCCATTTGAAGAACGGTTCGTAAAGTGCGCGGCAGTCGTCCTCCAGCACCCCGGAAACGACCTCGACTCCGGCGTTGCGGAGGAGTTCGATCCCGCGTCCGGCGTGTTTCGGATTCGGGTCCACGCAGCCGATCGCGACACGGCGGATGCCGCTCCGCAGGATCGCGTCGCAGCAGGGCGGCGTGCGTCCGGTGGTGCTGCACGGTTCGAGCGTGACGTAAAGTTCGGCTCCGGCGGCTTCGGATTCGTCGCGCAGGCTCATCAGCGCCTCGATCTCGGCGTGGGGACCGCCGCAGCGTTTGTGACGGCCGCGACCGATCACGACCCCGTCGCGCACGATCACGGCTCCGACCGCCGGATTCGGACTGGTGAATCCGGCGCTCAGTCCGGCCTCGTTCAGGGCTTCGCGCATGAATAGTATGTCGTTGTCTCGTGCCACAGCGCACTCCGCATGGTTTTCCCGGACGGCGAACCGCCGGGCGTTGACGAATTCTCCCCGAAAATATAGCGTGTTTTTCCCCGATTGCAAGATTTTTTCTCCCTTTTTCTTCCTCTTTGGATTGCTCTTTTCCATTTTCCGTGCTACATTATGGAAACCGCAAACCAAACTCTGCACACGAAGCGCACGAAAGGAAAACGCCATGCACTACACTTACCAGAACAGTCCCCTCGTCTGCTCCTCCAAAATCGACATCGACGTCGAGAACGGCGTCGTCACGAACGTCGCGTTCACAGGCGGCTGCCCCGGCAACCTGCTCGCCATCGGGATCCTCGTGAAGGGGAAGACCCCGCAGGAGATCATCGACCAGCTCGAAGGCGTCGACTGCGGCGGCAAGGGCACCTCCTGCGCCGACCAGCTCGCCAAGGCCATGAAGGAAGTCCAGGCCAGGCTCTGATGAAACAGCACGCCGACCGGAACAGCGTCCAGCGCGACATCGAGGGCTTTCAGCACCAGCTCGACAAGCTCTTCAAGCGCGCCAACGAAGCCCCCGTTTACGACACGCGGAAGAAACTCGAGGACGCTGTTTCCGACAATCCCCGCTACTATCCGCCCGACCGAAGGAAGGAACTCGCCGAGATCCTCTTCGGCATCCTCGACGTCGTCTACGAACGCGCCGGGGACAAGGACGATGCGGAGCCCTTCTGTAATCCGTTCCTCCCCGGGGCCGACCTCTCGCGCCTGCCCGAATCCGAGATGCTCCTGCGGTGCATGATGCCGCTGGCATGGGCGATCCGCGCGCAATGGGTGTTCCCGGAGATGAAACGCGTCACGGACGACTACATCGCGTCCTTCTCGCAGCCGCAGGCGCATCTGGTCTGGCAGGTCCTCGATTTCCTGCTGGAACTCTTCCCCGACAAGTCGGAAAACAAACCGTCGGCGGACGTCCTCGCCTACTGGCGCGAACTCGCCGAAGCGCCGGAACGGTTCCATCCGGAGACTGAGTCCGAGAAATCCCACATGCTCCCGATCCTGCTGGAGGCCGCGCAGAAACACAACATCATCCCGAAGGACGGCGAATGACGTTTTCCAGCGGGGAAAAAGCGTTCCCCTGCCCCGTTTCCGGCCGTCCCCTGACCCGAAAAACAGCCTTCGCGTCCCAGCCGGGCGTCCCCATCGCCCCAAAAAACCCGAAATAATTCGGGAAAAAGGCCGTTTTCGGGTTTGATTTCTCCTATTGTGTGCTATATTATAAGATAACAATACTCAAGCAACCGTAAATCCATCGGACACGGGGTTCCCACCCTCAGGAAACACCGCCCCGGGTCTGCAAATGAGGAGTTTATCAGGAAATGCCCGCTATCCCGAAATTCATCGTGCTCTCCGAACAGCTTCGCGGAAAAATGTTCGAACTGACCCAGGACGAGATCACCATCGGCCGTTCCGACGACCGCACCATCTGCCTGAAGGACCCCACCGTCAGCACGCTTCACTGCACCGTCAAGCGCGACGGCGACAAGCTCATCCTCGCCGACGCGGGTTCCACCAACGGCACCAAGGTCAACGGCGCGCCGCTCACCGGCGATCACGAACTCCAGCACGGCGACACCGTCCAGGTCGGTGCCTTCCAGCTGCTCTACGACAGCGAGGACAAGACGATGACCATGTCGATCCAGAAGACCCAGACCGGCATCGACATCAACGCCGCCAGCACCACGCAGACCATCAAGGCCATGTCCAACTCCGGCTTCACGGAGCGCAAGCAGAACAGCGGCCTCTTCAACAAGCTCATCCTGCTCATCGTCATTCTGCTCGCCCTCATCTTCCTCATGCTCCTCGCGTTCTTCGTGAAGAACATCATGGACGGACACACCGAGGCCTCGTACTCGCCCGCTCAGTACGCCCCCGTGACGAGGATGGCGTAATATCCGATGAAAGACGCGAAAACTCCGCCAAAGAAATCGACGACCCCGAACCCGAAACGCAAGCCGCCGGCGTCCCTCTACCTCTGGCTGCTCGCTTTCCTCGTGCTCGGCTCGCTCATCGTCTTCAATTCCTCGCCTTATTTCGCTCCGGCCGAGGAATGGTCCGCGAACCTTTTCCTCGACCAGCTCGAGAAAGGCGCGGTCCTGACTGCCGAGATCATGCCGGAGTCCGACAAGATACTGGCCATCTCCGGCGAATTCAAACAGCTCCCGAAACAGGCCGCTTCCGACGCGAAGTCCGCTGAAAAGGCGAACAAAGCCGGCAAGGACGCCGCTCCCGCGGTCGTCGAGAAGGACCTCACGAAGCCCGAGGAAAAGAAGGACGCAAACGGCAAAACCGCCGCGCAGAACCCGGCGAAACGCTTCAAGCTCAAATACTCCACACGCATCTACGCCACCGACGACATCATCAACAAGCTCGACGAGAAGGGCGTGTACCTCGTGTATCTCGAACGCGACGTGTGGTGGAAATCGCTCCTGCTGAACCTCGCGATCGCGGTGCCCATCTGCCTGATCTTCTACTTCATCTTCACGCGCCAAATACACGGCGCGGGCTCCGGCGCGATCCAGTTCGGAAAGAGCCGGGCGCGCATGATCCTGCCCGACGAACACCATACGAAGTTCGACGACGTGGCCGGCTGCGAAGAAGCCAAGGAAGAGACCAAGGAGATCGTGGAATACCTCCGCGATCCGCTCAAATTCAAGCTCCTCGGCGGCAAGATTCCGCGCGGCGCGCTCCTTACCGGACCTCCGGGCACGGGCAAGACCCTCATGGCGAAGGCCGTCTCCGGCGAAGCCTCCGTGCCGTTCTTCTCCATCAGCGGCTCCGACTTCGTCGAGATGTTCGTCGGCGTCGGCGCCAGCCGTGTCCGCGACATGTTCCATCAGGCCCGCAAGAACGCCCCGTGCCTCATCTTCATCGACGAGATCGACGCGGTCGGCCGGTCGCGTTTCTCCGGCATCGGCGGCGGTCGCGACGAACGCGAACAGACCCTGAACGCCCTGCTCGTGGAGATGGACGGACTCGAGACGCAGGAAGGCGTGATCGTCCTCGCGGCCACGAACCGCGTCGACGTGCTCGACCCCGCCCTGCTCCGTCCGGGCCGATTCGACCGCCAGATCGTGATCGACCTCCCGGACATCGTGGGCCGCAGGAAGATCCTCGACGTCCACGCGAAGAACATCAAGCTCGACCCGAAGGCCGACCTCGACGCCATCGCGAAGAGCACGCCCGGATTCAGCGGAGCCGACCTCGCGAACCTCATCAACGAGGCCGCGCTGCTCGCCGCACGCAACAACAAGGAAGCCGCGACCCAGGCCGACCTCGAGGAGGCCCGCGACAAAGTCTGTTTCGGCCGCGAACGCCGCAGCCGCAAGATACCCGAACGCGACCGCCGTCTGACCGCCTGGCACGAGGCCGGACACGCCATCGTGAACCTCTTCCTCGATAACAGCATCCCGCTGCACAAAGTCACCATCATCCCGCGCGGCCAGGCGCTCGGCCTGACCATGATGATGGAACACGAAGACCGGTATTCCCGCAGCCGTCTGGAAATGCTCGACATCATCACCACCGACCTCGGCGGTCGCGTGGCAGAGGAGATCGCGCTCGGCGACATCACCAGCGGCGCTTCGCAGGACATCGCCCACGCCACGAACCTCGCGCATGCGATGGTGTGTTCGTACGGCATGAGCGACAAGCTCGGCACCGTGCAGTACGGCGAACGCGCCGACCACATCTATCTCGGACGCGACATCACGCGCAACGAAGCCTGCAGCGAGCAGACCCTCCGCGAGATCGACGACGAGGTCAAACGCATCATCGGCGAGTGCAAGGACCGCGCCACGAAGATCCTCACGGAACAGCGCGAACGCCTCGACAAGCTCGCGAACGCCCTGCTCGAACGCGAGACCATTTCCGGCGCTGACATCCGCATCCTGCTCGACCTGCCTCCGGACACCTCCGGCGAAACAGCTCCCGCGCAGGACGACAAGCCCGCCCCGCCCGCGAACGACGCCGAAGTCTCCGTGAAGACGTTCCCGCAGGGCTGACGCAGGAGCGTCACCATGACGGTCGAAACCCTCGCACCCCTGATCCGAACCAACGGTTCAGGGGTGTTTCTGTCCTGTCACGTGCAGCCCGGAGCCAAACGCACCGCGATCTCCGGCGTCTACGGCACGTCGCTGAAGATCGCGCTGGCGGCTCCCCCGGTCGACGGCAAGGCGAACAAGGAACTCTGCGTCTTTCTGGCGAAGAAGCTCGGCCTCGCAAAAAGCGCGGTCACGCTCGTCTCCGGCCAGACGTCCCGCGACAAGGTCGTTTTCCTGCCGGGCGTCGCCCCGGACCAACTCGCTGCCGCGCTGGAGTGAGCCATGCCTCGGAACGCCCCGTACGCCCCTTTCCGCCGGCTTCAGCCGGGCGACCGCATCCTCCTCGCGTTCAGCGGCGGCGTGGATTCCGCCGTCTCCGCCGTCCTCGCGCTTCGCGCCGGGTATAAAGTGACAGCCGTCCACATGACGCTTCTGCCCGGCTCCGACGCTTCCCGCACGAAGGCGGAGGAGACCGCTGCCGCGCTCGGGATCGAACTCGTCCACGCGGACTGCACCGCCGCGTTCGAACGCGACGTCCTGCGCCCCTGCTGGGACATGTACAAATCCGGTTTCACCCCGAATCCCTGCGCGATCTGCAATCCCCGCGTCAAATTCGGCGCGCTGATGCCTCTGATGGAGCGGTACGATTGCACGGCGTTCGCGACCGGACACTATGCGAAGATCCTCGACATGCCGGACGGGTCCGTCCGTCTCGCACGGGGCGCGTACCGCGAAAAAGACCAGTCGTATTTCCTTTTCGGTCTCTCGCAGGAACAGCTCGCGATGATCGTGTTCCCGCTCGGCGGCATGACGAAGCCCGAAGTGCGCGAACTCGCCCGCGAGATCGATCTGCCGAACGCCGAATCGAAGGAGAGTCAGGACGCGTGTTTCATGCCGCCGGACATGACAGCCGCGGAGTTCCTGCACGCGCATTTCGGAGAGGCCGTCCCCGGCGGGGATTTCGCGGAAGCGCCCGGCGGACGCATCCTCGGACGGCATAACGGCATCCACGCGTTCACGGTCGGCCAGCGCAAAGGCACCGGCGTGGCGATGGGCGTACCGGCGTGGGTCAGCCGCATCGACGCGGCGGACCGCAAAGTCTGGCTCACCACGAACCCGGACGACCTGCTCCGCGACGCGCTGGTCCTGCCGACTGCGCATTGGATCGTGAAACCGCCCGAGACCGTGCAGTTCCGCGCGCAGGTGCAGATACGGTACCGTTCGCGTCCCGCCGAAGCGGACGTACTGCTCTCTCCGAACGGGGTGGTGTTCATCAAGTTCGACGCGCCGCAACGCGCGGTCACGCCGGGCCAGGCGGCGGTCATTTACGACGGGGAAACGCTTCTCGGCGGTGGCTGGATACCGTGAACCGGGCGACGGTGTAAATTACGCGTCTCTGGCGGGCGAATCGCTGCTGACGGCGATCACGGCGGGGCGACCTAAGACGTCCGTTTCCGTGCGGGAGAGCACGACCACGCGGCGTTCGCCCTCGACCACGATTTCCCGGACGGACTTCTTGCCGGAATCGAAGACTTCTTGAACGGCCTCGCCGATCCCGAGCCCCCGGAGCCACGGAACGTCATTGATGTTCTTCCACGGAAACTCGCCGAGGCGTTCCACTTCGCCGTACGACTTATGGTATTCGAGCAGGCGACCGTCCCGGTCCATCACGAAGACACGCACGGGCAAGGCGCTGTAGACCGACTCCGCGATCTGGCGTTTCAGACGCGCCCGACGCACTGCGAAGAACACATACGCCACCACGCAGACGAACAGGAACGCATTGGCCAGCAGGAGCGCCGCGATGCGTTTCCGCGTCACGGTGTATCCCAGACGGACGGGAGCCCGCGCGGACGAGGTACTCATGAGCAGGGCGGTCTCGGGGAAACTCGCCGTCTTGAGGCTGTATTGCCGCACGGCGTGGGAATTCAGCCACAGTTCGTCGTTCTCCAGGATGATCGCCGGAATCTTGTTTTTGTAGAGCGCGTCTTCGCTCAGCTGTTCCAGCAGGTCGGCCGCCTGGGCCCCGAGGGTCTCCATGGAACGGCAGAAGCCGCCGACCGAGGACGGACGGGCGGGTTTGGTGTCGGCGAAGATCGGGCAGAAGTTGAAGTTCTCCGGCAGCCAGGAGATCGGATCTTCTCCGGTCTCGATGGAGGAAAGCGAGACAATGACCGTTTTATCCTGCTCGATCTCTGCCTTCACGGATGCGGTGAACTGCTCCTTCAGCGCCGCGATGTCCGCCTCTGT
Source organism: Lentisphaeria bacterium (assembly GCA_017540385.1). GTDB lineage: Bacteria > Verrucomicrobiota > Lentisphaeria > Victivallales > UBA1829 > UBA1732. The sequence goes on along the minus strand of JAFYBD010000098.1, from coordinate 1,566 downwards.
CACGTCGTGCGCGGGCACTTCCGGGAGAAATATCGTCTTTACGGATCGCGCCGGGCCGAGTTTTTCGCGGTATTTCTCCATCTTTTCCGCGTTCCACCAGCGGCGGGGAGCCAGCAGGATGACCTTCCGCGTCTTCGGGAACGACATCAGGGCGAGGTCGGTATTCGGCCAGGGATCGCCCGGATATTGGATGGCGAACGAATGCGGGGCTTTTGCCTGTTCAGTCCCGTTCGATTCGCGGATGGACTCGTCGAACGACGACACGCCCGCGAAAAGGACGACCGTATCGTTTTCACGGGATTCCAGGAAGCCCGTCCGGATCATCCGGGTCAGCTCGGCGGAAACGACGTCGGACGCGACCACGATCAGCGCGTCGGCCGGGTCGTTGAGCTGCGCATAACGGGGAATCGATTCCATATCCCACAGGCGGGGTTCGACCAGGGACGGATCGTAGGAAGGATTCTGCCGGTCCGCGCGGACCATCTGCACGTCCACGACGTCAAGGAAATCAGGGTCGAGAGCTGCGGCGCGCCGGGAATTCGATTCGGAGTCGGCTTCGCGCCGCTTCCGCAAGGAGTCGGAATAATCCAGCCTGTGACCGAGCCGGGCCTTTTCGAGTCCGGCCAGGAATTCGTCGCGGTCTTCCTTGGTGGTCCGGGCGGAGAACAGCACCAGGACCTTCCGAAAATGAGGAGGTCCCGGCTTCTTCTTCTCCTCTGCGTCGGCCGAAGGACCGAAAGAAAACGCCGTCCACGCCGCGAGGAGCGCGGACATCAGGCGAAACAGCTGTACAGCGAACGGTTTTTTGTTCAATTCCTACACCTTGCCGGTCGCGCGGGTCGATCCATTTTCCGCGCGAGCATTGATATTCTAAAAATCTATACTATATCCCCCGACACGGAAAAAAACAAGTCCATATGACGTTATTTCAGAAAAATGATCCTGTTTTTCGGAAAAAAGAAAAACCGGGAGAGGCCCGAAAGCCTGTCCCGGTAGAACCGAAGCGGACGAAGCGTCCGCGTGTCTCAAGCGATCAATACTTGCGGCCGGCAACGACCTCGGCGGTGATGCTCTTGCTGTCGTACACGCCTTCCTGAGAGGGGATGTAGGCGGGGACGGATTCGCCGGCGTGGATCTTCTCGATCACGTCGAAGAGCTGGGCGCCGATGAGCGGGTTGCACTCGACGGTGCAGTTGGCGCGGCCTGCGAGGATCTCCTCGAACATGGTCTTCACGCCGTCGATGGAGATGATGATGATGTCCTTGCCGGGCTTCTTGCCGGCTTCTTCGATGGCCTGGATGGCGCCGAGGGCCATGTCGTCGTTGTGCGCGAAGAGGACGTTGATCTGGTCGGCTTCAGGAGACTTCAGGAACGATTCCATGACTTCCTTGCCTTTGGCGCGGGTGAAGTCGCCGGTCTGGGACTTGATGATCTTGATGCCGGGGTGATCCTTGATGATCTCCTCGAAACCTTTCTTGCGGTCGATGGCAGGAGCGGAACCGACGGTGCCGACGAGTTCGGCGACGTTGGCTTTGCCGTTCAGATTGGCGGCGACCCAGCGGCCGG
>JAFYBD010000097.1 GCA_017540385.1 Lentisphaeria bacterium | reverse complement strand
TACCGCGAACAGCGCCCGGTCAGCACCGAACAGTTTGACAGCAACATCTTCCAGAGCCTCATGAAGTCCGCGCTGGAGCAGGCGGCCGCCGATCTGTACGACGTCTGCAAGCCGGGCCGGAAGAACAAGATCGCGGTCACGCCCATGCCGTACATGATCACGGTGAACCCGACCGGCGGGTTGTTCTTCAAGGCGTCCGAGGCCGAGATCTACGCCGACGGCGTGCGCGTGGCTGCGGGCGGCGAACAGTTCCCGCTGGGCGAGGGCAAGCACAAGCTCGAGATCAAGGCGTCGGGCTACAAGACCAAGACGCTCGACCTGGACGTGAAAGCCGACCAGGCGATCAGCACGAAACTGGAAAAATAACCTGAAAGGATACCCGATATGAACTTGAAGCATCTTTTCGCGGCGGCATTGTGCGCCGTCCTGACCGTCGGGGCGTACGCCGCCGACAAGCTCGCCATCGCGGAACCCGTGGGCAAGGGCGGAGTCCCCGCCGCCGACATCGAGGCCTTCTGGGGCATCCTCGAATCGTCCGTGCAGTCGGACGAATACACGCTCATTTCGCGCGGCGCGCTGAAGCAGATGATGACCGAGATCGGGCTCACCACGAGTTCCGACCTCGTGAACCTGAATTCCAACCAGAAGGCGCGGCTCGGCGAGGTCGAGGGCGTGAAATACATCCTGGTCTCCGAGATCGGCAAGTTCGGCACGCGCCTCAACTGCACCATGCGGATCCTCGACGCCTCCACGGGCGAGATCGACCAGGCGCGCACGGCCAATCTGCGCGTCGCCGACCTGGACCAGCTGGCCGACCAGATCGAGTCCACGCTGCAGACCATGCTGTCCGACGACAAGAATCTGAAGACGTCCGCGCTGCTGACCCCGATCATCAAGGTCTCCGCCCCGGCCTATCTCGCCGAGGACTTCAACGTCCGGCTGGAGAGCTCGCTGATGGAGAAGGGGCTCCGGCTCCAGAACCTGCAGTCCGTCGCGAAGATCCTGAAGAAAAACGACCTCGACAACCTCAACGAGCTCGAGCCGAAGATGTACGTGAAGGTCGGCAAGCTCCTTGAGGTCGAAATGCTCATACAGGCGACCATCACCCGGTTCGAGATCGAGAAGATCGCGTTCAACGTCGCCGAGACCGGCGCGAAGGGATTCCGTTACATCGGCCACCTCGAGGGCAGCGTGCGCATCGTTTCCGCCCGGACCGGCGAGACGCTCGCGAGCGTGCCGTTCGAGGAGCGCGTGAACTTCCGCGACCTCCCGATCTCCATGACGCGCGACTGGACCGTGGACGATTACGGCAAGTACCTCATCAAGACCATCATCCCGGCGGAGATCATCCCCGCCCTCGTCAATTCCCCCGCGCTGAAGGAAAAACTCCCGGCGACGGCCTCCGCGAAGGAGTCCGAAGCGAAGGAATCCGAGGCGAAGGAGCCCGAGGCGAAGGAAGAGAGTGCCGGGAAAGGGGCGTCGGCGGGAATCGCCCGCCGTCTTCTGGACGGACTGCGCAGGACAACCCCTGAGCAGAAGGACTGATGATGAAATTTCCGTTTCCGGGCCTCCTGCGCCGCGCCCTGATCCCGTGCTGCCTCGCCATCCTCGGCGGGGCGGCCTTCGCGGGGTGTTCCAGCGTGGTCAATTCCCACAGCCAGAAAGAGGACATGATGTCCTACTACCTGAAGGGCGACAACGAGTCCGCCCTGGACGAGATCGAGGACCGGCTGAAGGAGCCCGCGTGGTACAATTCCTCCCGCGTGAACACGGGCGACGAGCTGATGTGGCGGCTGGAGGCCGGCTCCATGAACTTCCACCTCGGCAACTTCAAGGAGAGCATCGACGAGTTTCGGATCGCCGAAGAGCTCATTGAGGCATACGACGACCGCGCCACGGTGAGCGTGCGCGACGCCGGAGCCGAGGCCGGAGCGGCGCTCACGAACCTGAACGCCCTGCCGTACCGCGGGCTCTGCCGCGACCGCATGGCGCTGTCCATCTACAAGTCGCTCGCGTACCTCGGGGACGGCAACGAAGAGGCGTTCCACGCGCAGATACGCCGTCTGCGCAACGAGCAGAAGAAAGTCCAGGACGACTACAGCAAATACTTCGAGCAGGAGAAAGCGGAGCTCGACGCACAGCGCAAGAGCAATCCAGAAGCCGCGAAACAGGCCGACGCCTCCGGCAAGGAGAGCGACATCGTCGGAAGCCCGGACAACGCCGAATTCACCGCCGGACTCAAAGAGGTCCGCAAGGTCGCGAACAAGGGCTACGGCAACTTCCTGAATCCCGCGGCGATTTTCCTCTCCGGCCTGGGGTCCGTCCGGGACGGCAACTTCGACAACGCCCGGATCGATTTCCAGCGGCTGTGCGAGGCCATGCCGAACAATCCGATGTTCAAGAAATACTACGCGACGGTCCTGCGCGAGGCGAACCGCGATGTGCCCGATGATCTGGCCGGAGTCGCGCCGTTCGACTTTCCGCTCGACCATGACTGCGTGTACGTGATCTTCGCCAACGGACGAAGCGCGGCGTTCAAGCAGATCGCGCTGTATTTCCCCATCATGACCGCCTGGCCGATGTGCGAATTTTACGCTGCGCCGTTCAGCCGACTTGAGGCCGTCGCCGGCGGCAAGACGTACCGGAGCGAGATACTGGCCGACATGGACGGCATCCTCGCGCAGGAGTTCGACGAACGCCTGCCCGGCATGATCGCCCGGATCGTGCTGAATACGCTCATCAAGGAGGCCGCGTATTACGGCAGCATCACGGCCCTCGCGGTCACGGACATGGACCCGACCGTGCAGGCCATCGCGATCACTTCGGTCGCCGTCGGCGGGGCCGTCTACCGCGCGGCCATGAACACCGCCGACACGCGCAGCTGGGAGATCCTGCCGAAGGAATTCCAGCTCACGCAGTTCCCGATGCCGTCCGACCGGCGCGTCACGCTGCGCCCCACGGGCGGGGCGGCCTTCTCCAAGACCATTGAATTACCGGCGGATTGCAAATCCGCGATCATCTTCGTCGATGCACCCAGTGCGCAGAACGCGGCCATCCACGTCCTGCCCATGACAACCAAATAGGAGAACGATTGTGAAGAAAACATGCTTGCTCGGGTGGTTTGCCGCGGCCCTGATGCTGGCGGCCTGCCAGGACACCGTGAACACGGTTGAAAACGCGGACAAGACCATGACGCCGAATACCATCGCGGACGCGCGGTTCGTGACCGACGGATTCCTGAAGGACCGCCTGGGGCTCCAGAGCGTCACGATGGGCAGGACCGCCGACGGATTCAAGCGGGTCCAGCTCGAGGTCATCAACCTCCGCACGGGCGTGCTCTCGCAGGCCTGGAGCGGCATCACCGGCGAGAACCCGTACAAGATCCGGTACCGGTTCACCTGGTTCGACGAGGACGGCATGGCGGTGAACAACACCGTGCTGGCCGACTGGCGCGACGCCACGATCATCCCGGGCGAAACGCTCTTCCTCCAGTCCGTCGCGCCGACCAAATACTGCAGCGATTTCAAAATCAGCCTCAAAGAGGCCAATTAACAGAAAGGATATCACCTCATGAACGCACGTATTCTCATCCTCGGACTTTCGGCTGGCGCGGCCATGCTCTTCGCGGCCTGCTCCAGCAGCGGCGGCAACACCAGGATCTACGACCCCGCCACCACCAAGACCGGGCTCCGCCAGGTCGGCGCGGTCTCCAGCGAGGAAATGCGCGAGGTCACCATCGCGGCCGTCGAGGGCGCCATGACGAACGCCAAGTTCATTTCGTTCCTGAAGAAGTACAAGCAGGAAATGGGCGACGATGACGCGATCCCGGTCCTGAAGCTCGACAAGACCATCAACGACACCGACGATCCCGACCTGAATACCTCCGAGATCACCGACATGCTCTTCGAAGAGCTCCTGAACGCCGGCAAGGTCGACGTGACCATGGCCGAGGGCGCCGGACGCACGCAGGCCATCGCCGCTTCGCGCGACCTCGAGTACGACGAGAACTTCGACCAGAGCACCGTGGCCAAGCGCGGCACGCTCCAGGCCGCCCGCCTGGTCCTCCGTCCGAAAGTGACCTCGAACTCCGTTTCCGACGACGGCAAGCGCGCCGTGACCCGGACGTTCTCGCTCGAAATGGCCGACGTCCAGACCGGGCTGGTGATGTGGAAGTTCACCAAGCAGCTCGCGTTCATGAAGAAGAAAAGCTCGGTCGGCTGGTGATCCGGCCCGGACGGCATCCAGACGATCAGGAGATTTCCCACGATGAAAAAGACACTTCTCGCCATGGCGTGCGCGGCCGCGGCGCTCCTGCTCGGAGCCTGCACCAGCGTCGCCACGTTTGACTACACCGCCGCACCCGGCGCGATGATGCGGTTCCGCGAAGCCGGATCCGCCACCAAGTCGGTCGCCGTCATGCCCTTCATGGACCAGCGCGGCTCCGGCACGGTCCGTCCCGCCGGCGACCACGGTTCGCTCTACCTCGGGCTCATCCCGCTCCTGCCGTACGGCTGGGTGGAGAAGGGCGAACCGGAGAACAGCGTGGACTTCGTCTCGCTCGGACGGTTCGGATTCAATCCCCAGAACGACCTCGCCGCCGCGGCGATCGCGAGCCTGAAGACCTCCGGACTCTTCTCCTCCGTGACGAAGGCGAACAACCAGCAGCAGGCCGCCAACGCCGATTACATCTGGCGCGGCACCGTGACCAGCACGTTCTACCGCGGCCGCATGTTCTCCTACTGCATCTCCTACTTCTTCTCGCCGGTCCTCTGGGTCGTCGGTTTCCCGAGCGGGAGTTCGACCAACGAGCTCGGCGTGAAGTTCGAACTCGTGGAGCGCGCCACCGGCGAAGTGGTCTGGCAGTACGACTGGCTCGACAGCGATTACCTGAACCACTGGATCTACGCCAGGATCGGCAAGGACGTGAGCATCTATCCCGAGCTCATGAAGCGCGCCATGAACAGCGCGTTGAACGATCTCTCGCAGAAAGTCCCCGACCTGTAATCCGTCCGGTCAGGTAACACGTATTGATCCGCCCCCGGTTCTTCTCAGGACCGGGGGCGTACTTTTGTACGGTATTTTGAGGCAAAAACTGCAATAAAAAACGGCGGCGTCATGGTCTGACGTCGCCGCGTGAGTGACGATTCCGGTGTCTGCCGGTCAGTCGAGCTTGACCGAGGGGCGGACCGCTCTGCCGCCGTGGGGCAGCACGTCCGGGCCCTGGATCGGGCCGTTCTCGTCGAGTTCCTTCAGCAGTTCGGGATCGCGCTGGATGGGGCGGTTGACGCGGCCGGCTCCCCAGGGGTGCAGCTCGGCGTTGCGCTGCGCCTCCTTCTGCTGGCGTTCGAATTCCTCGAGCTCGGCTTTCTCCTTCGCGGCGCGGGCTTCCTCCTTCGCCTTGGCCTCGGCCTCGTTGGCGGCCTTCACGGCCTTGGCGGTCTCGGGATAGTCCTTGTCAAGTCCGGCGACGGCTTCCTTGAGGTTTTCGAGGAAAAGCGGCGCATAGCCGACCGTGGACCACACGGACTTCTTGCCGTCGGGGGAGAGGATGTGGATGGTGGGATAGCCCTCGATGCCGAACTTCTCCGCGAGGGAGTCGTTCTGCTTCTTCAGGTTCTCGTCGAGCTTGGCCTCGCGCGGATAGTCGAGGAAAAGCAGCACGAGGTACTTCGAGGCGAAATCCTTGAATCCGGGCTGGAGCAGGATGTTCTTCTCGAGCTTCTGGCAGGGCGGGCACCAGTCGGAGCCGGTGAAGAGCGCGAGGACCGGCTTTTTCTCCTTCTGCGCCTTCGCGACGGCGTCGGTGAAGCTGTCGAACCAGCCTTCCGGGGTCTTGCCCGGTGTGAACAGGCCCGGATGTTCCTCGAGGTACTTCTCGGCCTCGGCTTCGGCCTGCGCGGCGCGGACGCGTTCACCGATGGCCCTGGCGCGGGCACGGTCGCGTTCGAGGATCTGGCGCATCTGATCGGCGGAAATGGTGTTGACTGTGGACGGGCGCAGGGTTGTCGTGGCAGGGGGCTGCTCCCCGGCTTTCTTCGGTTCTTCGGGAGCCTGGCCCTCGTTCAGGAGTTCGGGTTTGATCTCGGGCGCTTTGGCTTTCACGCGTTCCTGAAGCCATTTCACGCGCGCCTCGTCGCGTTCGAGTATCTGCCGCATGGAGTCGCCGTCGGGCTGGTTTTCCGCCGGGGCGCTGCCCTCGGCCCAGTTCAGTTCGAGCGTGACGAATCCGTTCTGGTTCGGTTTCTCCTGCGCGAGGACGGGGAGCGTGCAGAGGATGGCGGCGGCAGCCGCCGGTGCGACAATCGCGAGACGATTCATGATAAATCCTTTCTATGGATGAAATGATGTTGAAAAACGCTATTTCTGATAATTAGACGTGCGGGGCGCGCGATTTCTTAGCGGGTTTTCGAAAAAAAAGCGAAAAAAAACTGAAAAAGGTTCTTTCCGGCCATTTTCCGTCCCGTCCGGGCTCACATGACGGACGGGAACGCCGCGCTGGCGGTTTCGACGGCCGCGGAGAGTTTCACGAACATGGCGAGGATGGCCCAGAGCATGGTGGCGGTGAAGACTGCGGCGAAAAGCGATGTGCGGTTCATAGCGGGTTCCTTTCTGCGGTTTGCGATGTGCTGTTCCGGTGAACTGTATTCGAGAATTAGATGCTCCTGGATGCGATTTCTTAGCGCAATCCGGACAAATTTGCGGAAAAACTTTGAAAAAAAAGCGCTTGCATTTTCTCTCATGCGTGATATAGTATAGCATAGAGGGCACCTCTGAAAATTGGTATTCGGCGGCTTTTCGCGTCCGGACAAAGTCCAACTGGTAAGATTTTCGGTGGTTACCTGCGGGTAGCCACGCTCAAATCTTCCTGCATTGGTCTTTTTGCCCATATGCTGAAAATCCATCCGATCGAATTTTTAGAGATACCCTGGAATCAACTACGTTGGAACGGCGTCCCGCGAAGGGATGTCTTTCCCCCGCAGGGAACAACGAAGCCTTTTTAATATGTTAGGAGGTCAAAATGGCTTGTTTCAGCGCTCCACTCGCAGCTGCCGTCGTCGCCGGAGTCGTCCGCCGCGCCGCAGCGAAATCTCCCGAACAGCCCGGAACCATCAGCTGGGCGACCAAGCTCGGATGGCTGGAGAAACTTTTCTTCGGCGGATGCGCCCTGCTGGCGTTTGAGCACGTCTGGCACGGCGAGATCATCTTCCAGTTCCCGTTCCTGACCGGCGTGCGCGACGGCAACACGGCCGAAGTCCTGCGCGAGATCGCCACGGTCGGCGGCGCCATGACCGCCCTCATTTTCGCCATTTGGATCGGCATGCTCGTGGTGAGCGCCGCCATCGTCCGCCGCACGCCCGCTTCCGCGGAGGGCTGAGCCATGTGCCTGATCCTGACCGCTCTCGCGGCCATCGTCTCGACCGTGGTCTGGTATTGCTCCGCCACCGCCCGCGAGGTGAAGGTGAGCGTGCTGTGCTGGCTCTTCTGGGGCGCGGCCATCATGTGGCTGGTCGACCTCGTGTTCGAATACGCCGAGGAAGGCGCGGCGGTCTTCGAGCCCTCCGTGGCCGAGGTGCTGAACGATTCGCTCCTCGGTCTCGCGGTCATCACGCTCGCGCTGGTCATCTGGACGGTCGTGTACCTCGTCAGCGACCCGAAGGGCGTGCTGCGCTCCGTGCTCCTGAAAAAGGCGGC
>JAFYBD010000096.1 GCA_017540385.1 Lentisphaeria bacterium | reverse complement strand
CGCGGAAACTCCCGGTACAGGACCGGCAGGACCGTGTTTCGGAGCTTGTTCCGGTCGTAATCGTTTTCGAGGTTGGTCGAATCGGTCCGGTAGGCCGTCGCGCCGCATCGGCGCAGATACGCCTCAATTTCGGCGCGCGATACCTCCAGCAGCGGCCGGAGCCACACGACGCCCTGAAATGCCCGGACCGGATGCAGGGCGTTCAGCCCGGAGAGGTTCGACCCCCGCATCAGACGCAGGAAGAGCGATTCGATCCGGTCGTCGGAATTGTGCCCGAGCGCCACGGCGGAACCGGGGCCCGCGAGGGTGCGCCAGGCGGACTGACGCAAACGCCGCGCGGCCGCCTCGACGCCTTCGCCCGGCTCCAGGTGAGCAGGCACGTCAAGCGGCACGATCTTCAGCGGCACATGCAGGGCCCGGCAGGTCCTGCGGCAGAACGCCGCATCGGCGAGGCTCTCGTCGCCCCGGATGCCGTGTTCGAAATGAACGGCGCGCAACTCCCACTCCGCCCCGGCGTCGTGCAGTGACTTCAGGCTCAACAACAGCGCCAGGCTGTCCGCGCCGCCGCTGAACGAAGCGCAGACGGTGCGGATGCCGGGAGGAATGGCGGATGCCGGGAAGAGGGAATCGGGCATGTTCGTCGGGGGAGGAAAAACGGGCTCAGAGTTCGGAGATCGCCTTCAGGTACGTTTCCTTGGTCTGCGCGCCGAGGAACTGCTTCACCACCTGGCCGTCCTTCATCACGAGCACGGTCGGGAGGCTGTGAACGCGGAACCGCGCCGCGAGCATCGGATTCAGGTCGACGTCGATGGAGCCGACGACGAGCTCGGGATGCTCCGAGGCGATCTCTTCGATGACAGGCGCGATCTTCTTGCAGTAGACGCACCACTCGGCGCCGAAGTCGATCAACGCGGGCTTGCTGCCGACGATGCTGTCAAAATTGCTTTCGGAAAGGACATTGATGCTGCTCATGACGGGTACCCCCTTGGTTCGCGGTTGGATCGTCCGGCGCGGTTTGCGAAATCCTCTGCGCCGGGGAATGTGTCAATTCATACTCTACTCCGGGTCGGACCGTTTTTCAAGTCGTTTTCCGGAAACTTTCGCGTTTTCGCGCGTAAAAGGTGAACGCAGCCGCGCGCGTGGGGTCAAAACCGGACGATACCGGGGCGAACCGCCGGCCAGGACGCAAACCGCGGTCCGGCGTGGACGGATCAGGCGCGCGGTCCGGAGAGACGCAGGACCGGGAAGGGCTCGACGAGCGGGTGCGGCGTGTGACGGATCATCAGGACCGTGCGGTCGCGGAAGACGCGGAGGACAGTCTCCAGGAAACGCGTCTCGGTGTCGTGATCGAGGTGCGCGGTGGCTTCGTCGAGGAGCAGGACGGAACAGCCGCGGAGGAGTTCGCGTGCGAGGGCGAGGCGGAGGTGTTCGCCGGCGGAGAAATTGCGGGCGGATTCGGTGAGCACGGTGTCGAGACCACGCGGGAGCACGCCGACGAAGGAATCGGCCCCGGCTTCTGCGAGCGCGGCGCGGATGACGTCGTCGGACGGCGGCTCCGGGCAGCCGAGCGTGAGGTTGGCGCGGAGCGTGGCCGGGATGAACGCCGGGAATGGGCCGAGGTAGCCGATGCGGCGGCGGAGCGCGCGGATGTTGTAGGCGTCGACAGGGCGGCCGTCGAGGAGGATTTCGCCGGAGACGGGTTTGTAGAATCCGAGGAGCAGGGCGAAGAGGGTGCTTTTGCCCGCGCCCGAGGGACCGGCCACGACCAGCTTCGCGCCGGGTTCGAGCGCGAGGTCGAGGGCGTTCAGCACGGGGCGGTCGGGATGGAAGGCGAACGTGACGGCGCGGAGTTCGATCTTTCCGCGCAGTTCGAAGTCGTCGAGCCCGGAATCGAGTCGCGGCTCGCAGGTGGCGTGTTCGAGCTCGATCAGGCGCGCGGCGGAGGCGAGCGCGGCCTGGGAGGCGGGGAACGCTCCGCAGAGCTGACCGGCGGGGTGGAAGACGTTCATGAGATAGCAGTTCATGGCCCAGAGCAGGCCGAGGGTCCATTCGCCCCTCAGGATGAGGTGGATCCCGACGACCGCGAGCACGCCCTGGCAGCAGAGCGGGATGAGCCCTGCGAGCACGAGGAAGGAATTCGACAGGCGGACGGCCTTCAGGCGGAAGAGCGTCTCGCGGGCAAACCCGGTGCGGATGGCACCGCTCACGCGGGATTCGGCCGCATTGGTCTTCACCAGTTCGATGCTGCCGAGCGAGGAGGCCAGCATGCGCTGATTGCGCGCCTGGAGTTCGCTGATGCGGCGGGCGACGGCGTAGTGCGAGCCGCGGAACCGGTAGAGCAGCCAGACATAGCACGGGAACGCCGGCAGGATCGCGAGGGCAGTGCGGGGACTGAGCACGAAGAGAAAGACGAACGCGCCGGAGGCTTTCAGGATGTTCGCAAGCACGGTGAAGAGGGTGTTCGAGAAGAAAAAGCGCAGCTGCGTGACGTCGGCGTGGAGTCGGCCGGAAAGGTAACCGCCGCCAAGTTGGTCGAGCAGGCCGGGCGGGAGCCCGAGCAGGCGGTTCATGATGCGGGTCTCCAGCGCGAACATGACTTTCTGCACGGTCGAATTCACGACGCGCTGACGCAGGAGGGTTTCGCAGCGGACGAGGAGCATGAGCGCCCCGGCGGCGAGGAAAAGCGCCCAGATGCCGTCGGATTCGCGCCCGGCGAGCGCGTTGATGAGGCGTTTCTGCACGACGGGGAGCACGTACCCGGCCGCGGTCACCAGGAGCACGCCCGCGAACATGGCGAGGTAGACCCAGCGCCAGGGACGGATCGCGGCGCGGAAAAACCGGATGAATTCGCGGAAATGCGGCGCATGAGGCGTCTGCGGGAAGGATTCCGGCGGGACGACGCGGCTGGATGCGGAAGTCTGGTCCATGGGAAACAACAACTCCGGGTGAGGTTCGGCCGGGAGACGGGAGTCCGGCGAGGCTGCTATAATCTACCATGCGGGCGGACGAATGTCAAGCGGGAAAGGCAAAAAACAGGACGGATGAAACACTGGTTATTCCGGACTGTTTTTGGCTGGGGATTTTGACGAAAAAAAGGATGACAATTTGATTTTTGATTCTTTAGATGCTATATTATAATTTTACCCGGAATCCATGAGCGCGAACACCGGACAATCAAAAACGGTCGCGCGGACAATGACTCCGAAACGAACTTGAATCACCCCGGACACAGGATCCATGAACGAAGAAACGACGACACGGCGCAAGCTCATCGAAAGCATGTGGCTCTTTCTGCCCGTGTATCTGATCCTGATCTCGGGGCCGGACCTGCTGCCGCATGTCTTCGTGCATCACAACCTGGCTCCGCTCGAGTTCGGCGACGTGCTCTCGGCGCTGGCCGGGTACCTCTTCGCGCTCGCCCCGCTCTTCCTGCTCCGCGGGATATGGTTCCGCTGCTATGCGGCGGCGCTGACAGCGTTCGCGGCGGCCGGGTTCTTCGTGAACGGCTACGCGATGATCCGGTTCCACGCGCCTGTCCAGACGGGCACGCTGGACCTGCTGTCGACGACTTCGTGGCGGGAATCGCGCGAATTCATGCTGCGCGAGCTCGCATCGCTGACTACGCTGTACTGCATCGTGTCCACCGCGGCGGGACTGCTGATTCTCAAATACCTCGGGCTGCGCGTGCGCCAGCCCCTCAACCGCAAACGGAGCGCGCTGGTGGCGCTGGCGTGCGTGCTGCCGATAGCGTGGGTGTACACCTGGTGCACCTGGATCCGGCCCGATCCCGTCGGACGGTGTTCCGCCGCATGGTTCGCCCTGCTGCCGAACCAGTGGGCTGATTCGCGCAAGCAGATGGACGTGCTGCACGACTGTCTGAGGAATCCGCAGATACCGGCCGACTTGAAGCTGGAAGGGCCCGCCGACACGGCCGTGATCGTGATCGGGGAGAGCGCGGCGCGCGCGCATCTGTCGCTCTACGGCTACGGACGCGAGACGACGCCGGCGCTCGACGGGATGAAGGACGAACTGGTCGTCTTCCGCAACGTGATCGCGGCCATGCCGGTCACGAATTACGCGCTGTATTATGCCCTGACCTTCAAGACGATCGCGGACCAGATGCACCCGCGCGCAACCGTGATGGAAGTATTGGAACGCGCGGGCTACCACATCGACGCGTCGTCCACGCAGGAGGACTTCGGACCGAACTCGGCGTCCGCGCTCTTCGCGAAGTGGACCCCGAAATACCACGACAACGAGTTCGACGAATGTCTGCTGGCGGACGTGAAGGAGGCGTTGGCGAAACGCGAGGGCCCCACGCTCATCGTGCTGCACATCATGGGCAGCCACATCACGTACAGGAACCGCTACCCGGAGACGTTCAACGTCTTCACGGAGACCGAGCTCACGGACTCCGCCGGGGAGATCAATCCGCTCTTCGTGGAGAACATCAACACGTACGACAACACGATCCGCTACACCGACTACGTGCTCGGCGAGATCGTCGGCCAGCTGAAGGAAGCGGGCGGGAAGAACGTGCTGTTCTATTTCTCCGACCACGGCGAAAACGTCGAAACGAGCTTCCTGCAGAACTACCGCGACGCGGAGAAACGCGACTCCTACGAGGTACCGTTCCTCTTCTGGTTCTCGCCCGAATACCGCGCGGCGTACCCCGAACGCGTCGCCGCGGCCGAAGCGGCGGTCGACAAGCCGCTGCAGATGGACCGGACCACGCAGGGCATCCTCACGGTGTTCGGCGCGACGTCCCGCGAGTATCCGGCGAAGGACGACTTCCTCTCGCCCGAATTCGAGATCAAGCCGCGTTACCTGATGGAGGGGCGCATCCGTTACCGCGAGAACGGGACCGACGCGAAACACCCGGGGACGGCCGAAGCGGAGTTCGAGGGGGAATTCGAGGTCGCGGACGAAGCGGGGAACGAAGCCGCGCCCGAGGCGTGATAAAGCGGCCGGAAGACGGTTTTTTTGCGACTTTTTGGAGAAAGCGGCTTGACTTTCGAAAAAAACGTCGTATATTAAATGCATACTAAATTTTCCGTGCGCCCTTAGCTCAGCCGGCTAGAGCAAATGACTCTTAATCATTGGGTCCGGGGTTCGAATCCCCGAGGGCGTACCATTTTTTTTGCCTTTTTTCCGTACCCCCCCGGCATAAAACCGTACGGTACGGCCTATATCAGCGGGGTGAACGATGGACGTGCTGGAAGCATCCTTGATGGGCGTCGGCCTGGCGATGGACGCTCTCGCGGTCTCCCTCGCGCTCGGAGCGACCGGCTGGTCCTGCCCGCAACAATCCGCTCCCCGGAGCACCCCCGAAAACGAACCGAAACGCCCCCTGCCCTGGTACCGCCGTCTGCCGTTTCTGAGCCCCACGCCCGCGGCTCCGGTCTGCGCGATCTGCCGTCCGGGGTGCGTCGGCGGCTGCGCCGGAGCGTCCGGCCGGAGCGTCTTCCCGTGGGACAAGATCGTGCTCACGGCAGCGCTCTTCGGGCTCTTCCAGGCGATGATGCCCACGATCGGCTGGTTCGCCAGCGGACTGTGCGGCGAGATCGTGCGGAAAGCGGGGCGGATCACCTCCGGCTTGCTGCTCGGAATCGTGGCCGTGCAAATGCTCCGCGAGGGATTCTCGAACGAGGACTCCGCGGCGCGGATCGGGGTGTGTTCCCTGCGGCGGCTGATCGTGCTGTCATTCGCGACGAGCATCGACGCACTGCTGGTCGGGGTGTCGTACGCATGCCTGGGGCGTGAGAACATCACCGGCGACGTGCTGGTCATCGGGGCGGTTACGGCGGCGATTTCGGCCGCCGGATGCGTCTCGGGACGCGTGTTCGGGAACCGGTTCGGAAACCGGAGTTCGATCCTCGGCGGGCTCGTGCTGCTGGGGATCGCGGTAAAGATCATGATTTGGGGTTGAACCCGGAGAGGAGCGTGCGAGATGACACAAAAGATGAAAAGCGTATTCGGGCCTCTGAGCTCGCGCCGGCTGGGACGTTCCCTCGGCGTGGACCTGCTGCCCTTCAAGACCTGTTCGCTGAACTGCGTGTACTGCGAATGTGGCGCGACCACGAACCTGACCACGGAACGGGGCGATTTCTACCCCGCGTCGCGCGTGCTGGAGGAGCTCGAGGAATTCTTCGCGAAACACGTGAACATCGACTACATCACGTTCTCCGGCATGGGCGAGCCCACGCTCCACACGGGCATCGGCGAGGTCATCCGCGGCGTGAAGGCGAAACACCCCGACGTGAAGATATGCCTCATCACGAACGCCACGTTGCTCGGCGATCCGCAGGTCCAGCGCGAGGTGGAGGGGATCGACCTCGTCATGCCGTCGCTGGACGGTTCGAACGAGGAGGAATTCCGCCGCGTCGACCGGCCTGCCCCCGGGGTGACGTTCGAGGGCGTCGTGAACGCGCTGAAGTCGTTCCGCGCCGCGAATCCCGTGGAAATGTGGCTGGAGGTGTTCATCGTGCCGGGCATCAACGACACGCCGGAATCGCTGGAACGCTTCGTGAAGCTCCTGCGGGAGATCGCGCCCGACCAGGTGCAGATCAATTCGCTCGACCGGCCGGGGACCGAATCCTGGGTCGAAATCCCGTCGAGGGAACGGCTCGAGGAGATCAAAAGCGTGTTCGAGGGGTGCGGCCGCCCGGTCACGATCATCTCGCGGAAAGTCGCCATGCCGGACAATCAGCCGCGCGGCGCGGTCTGATCCGGCACCCATCCCGGCGGAAACCAGTTTGAGAGGCGCCCGTTATTCGTCGACCACGCCCGAGAGCGTGACCTTCGGCAGACGGCCGTGCGTTTCGAAGTAAAGGAGTCTGGGGCCTTCGGCCGTAGGGTCGAGTTCGACGGCGCGTTTCGCGATTTCCGCCGCTTCCTCCTTGTGACCGAGCGCAAGCTCGCTGCGCGCGAGCGCGTTCAGGCGCACGGCTTCGCGCTTGGCCTCCGGCGAGATGACCTTGAACACCGTGTAAACGCGGTTGATCTCCTCGAGTCCGCGCGGCACGTCCAGCCGGTAGAACCAGTGGAGATTGTCCGGTTCGGAGAGCATCAGGTTCACGATGGAGTCGAGCTTGATCTCGTTCGCCCCGGCGATATAGCGGTTCGAGTAGATGGAGTAGCTGAAGACTGCGCCTTTGTTGTACACGACGTAGTCCGCGCCGTATTCGCCGCAGTAACGCGCGAGGTCGAGCTCGGAGCCGTGGAACATCGCGTTGAGATATTTCTCCGTGGCGTCGCGGATGCGCTTCATGCCGAACTGCGGGTTCATGACCACGCCGGTCCCCGCGTAGGCTTTCAGCATCGGGCCGACCGTGAAGTTGGCGGCGACGCCCTTGCCCGCCAAAGCCTCCTTGTGCTGGCGGAACCACATGATGAGCATGGCGGTCTCCCGGAGCGCGACGTCGCCGGTATAACGCCGCGGCGTGCCGACCGAGAGCAGGGATTCCCAGAAAAGGACGAACGAGAAGACGCCGATCAGGACTCCCCGCATGACTTTCAGCAGGCGGGGTTTCGCGAAGAGGGCGGTACAGGCTTCGGCCGGATCGACCTTCCACGGGGCGTGGCGGAACGCCCGCAGATAGGTCATCATCAGCATCGGGAGCGACACGCTGAGGAAGAGGATCACGAATTCGTGGTAGCGCACGATGTAGATGAAACCGACGATGAAGCCGACCGTGAAGACGTTCGGGAAGAACGTGCGCGACAGGGTCTTCGTGAACTCGCGCCTGGGGATATGGAAGAGCGTCAGGCCGAGCAGCAGGGCTGCATAGAGCGCCAGCGTGACCGGGAGCAGCCCGAAGACGAAGCGGAAGAGGCCGAACTGGAACTTCTGCCCGAAAATGAGGCTGGGGAAGAACGACGAGGCGATCTCCCAGGTGGCGGAGTGCATGGAGGGCGTCCACATGATGCGCGCGTCGTAGTTCAGGAGCAGGGCGTTCGCGGGTTTCACGTTGTTGAACTGGATCTTCGCCTTCATGGCCTCGGAGAAATGACTGTAGTTCGAGGCGTATTCCGGGGTGTTGCCGAACTGCGACCAGTTCATGTACAGCACCAGCGCCAGGACCGGCAGCGCCAGACGGAACGCCAGACGGCGCCCGCCTGTGAGCTCGAGACGGTCGGCGGCGACCTGTGCGCCGTAGGTGCAGAAAAGCAGCGGGATGGCCACCCAGAGGATCGGCGCGTGGATCAGCCCGTAGGTGACGTTGAACGGCACCACGAGGGCGTTCAGCAGTACGGCGGCCGCGATGGCGATCCAGCTGTAGAGCAGGCCGCGGCGCATCCGGTATCCGAGCACGGCACGGAGCACCTCCGTGAGCGCCCAGGCGGAAAAGATCATCTGGCAGAGATCCCACGCGATGAACGCGAGGAAGACCGTGGCGAAAATGAGGGGCGTCTTCCACCACCGCGCCCGGGAGCTGCACCAGGCTGTCAGCACGAACGCGAGCGTGATGAGCGGGATGCAGAATTCGCCGCGCACGAGGTCCTGCCCGGTGGAACGCGCGATCGCCGACAGCGCCACGGCGTGCAGGAATCCGCCCCAGAACGCGAGCTTGCGCGGGCATTTCAGCAGCAGGAGCCACAGGAAGATGAACGCCGAGGTCAGCGACGCCCACAACCGTATCTGCATGCTCATCCACTGCGCCATGTACGGATGGTCCTGGAAGAGGCGTTCGCGCGGGCTGCCTCCGGGGTCGGGCGCGACGATCTGCTTCAGCCGCCAGCCCCAGCCGAGGAACCATTCGAGCGCCATGTTCATCTGCGCGTACGGAGGGATGTCCTCCATGTGCTTCAGCGTCGGGTCGTGTTCCGGGACCTCCTTCCCCTCCGCGATGTCCTGCGAATAGGAGAACATCATGGCGCTCTCGATCGTGAACGGCGAAAAGTTGTTGTGCCGGAGCGGCAGGAAGCGTTCGAAGAACGACGGGTGCTGACGCTCGGCTTTCGGCAACTCGCCGATGATCTCGTTCAGCATCAGCACGGAGGTATTGTAGTGGTACGTGCGGAACGCAAACGCGGTCAGGAGAATGACGAGGAACAGGAACGTATTCCAGAGCCGTCCGTGACGGTTCGGGAACGATGAAACGGTCTTCAGCTCTTTTTTCATGAGTACTGCTTCCTTCCCTGCGAGGAGGGGATGCCGAGTTCCTCGCGGTATTTCGCCACGGTGCGGCGGGCGACGTCGAGCCCTTTCTTCTTGAGGTCGTCGGCAATCTTCTTGTCGGAGAGCGGATGGGCGGGGTTTTCGGCCCGGACGGCCTCACGGATGTATTCCTTGACCGAGGCGCTGGAGACGTCCTCGCCCTCGGAATTCTGGTAGCCGCCGGTGAAGAAGTCTCGGAACTGGAACGTCCCGGCCGGGGTGGCCATGTATTTGTTCGCGATGGCGCGGCTGACGGTGGTCTCGTGCAGCCCCAGGCGGTCGGCGGCCTCCTTCATGGTCATGGGGCGGAGGTATTCGGGGCCCTTGTCGAAGAAATCGTACTGCTGGTCTGCAATGAGGCGCGCGATGCGGACGATGGTGCTCTCGCGCATGGAGAGAGCCTTCTGAATGTCCTTCATGCTCTTCAGGTTCTTCAGGATGTAGTCGCGGGTCTCCCGGTCCGTGAGCGGGTCGTTCAGCATCCGCAGGTAACGCTTCGGGATCAGGAACCGGGGCATGTACTCGCGGTTCGGCCGGACGGAGAAATCGTCGCCGCTGCGTTCGATCGTGACCTCGACGGGGCAGTATTCCACGCGGGACGGTTCGAGCGACGCGGCGGGGCGCGGACTGCAAATCCTGCGGAGCTCGTCCTCAAGCGCCTTGACCTCGGCCACCGGCAAGTCCATCTCCTTCGCGATCTTCGGGATGCGGTTGTGCTCCAGGTCGTCCAGATGGTCCCGCACGAGGTCGCCCATGGGGCCGGAATCCTTCCCGGCGCGGCGGAGCTGCAGCAGCAGACATTCCTGCATCGAGCTCGCCCCGATCCCGGGCGGGTCGAACGTCTGCACCAGTTTGAGCGCAGTCTCGGCGGTCGCCAGCGAACACGGCACGGCCTGCGCGATCTCGGCGGGGACGCTGCGGAAAAACCCGTCGTCGTCGATGTTGCCGATGATCTCCTCGGCGGCACGGCGCACGTCCTCGGGGCAGTCCTCCAGCCGGAGCTGTTCCATCAGCTTCTCCTGAAGCGAGGCCTCTTCGGCGATGGAGTCGAACATGTAGTCGCGGCGTTTCTCCGCGTCGTCGTCGGACGCTTCGCCCGTCGGCCGGATGGACGCCCAAGCGTCGTCGTCCTCCACGATGCGCCCCAGCTCCTCGTCGTAGTCCAGACGGTTGTCGTCGAGCGATTCCGCGGGGACCATGGCGTCGTCTTCCCCGGAGGGGCCGGAGAAACGGAAGTCCGAAGCATCGAGTTCGGGGACCTCGTCGCGGCCGGAATCGTCGTCGGACGCGGCCTCGTCGTCGCGGCCGGATTCGTCGTCCGCGCCGGTCTCCCCGACCGTTTCGGGGTCATCCGGCGGCTCCTCGTCCGGCTCGGTCGAGATGAGCGGGTTTTCGGCGAGGACGTCCTGAAACGACGTGGCGAGCTCCATAGCCGGAGCCTGAAGCACCCGGAGCGCCTGGAGATGCTGAGGCGAGAGAATGTGGGTCTGTTCCAGACTCTGACTGGCGCCCTGGGCGATCTTTTGGTCCATTTCGTTTCCCCGATTGAGTTAAATACGGCAGATACTATACCCCCGGAACGTCTTTTTTTCAAAAAAAAGGCGCAAGTTTTCGCGTCTTTTTATGGGAAAATGTCCGAAATGGTGCTATATTAAAGATTGACATCATCATTTTTATCAACCGACCCCCGAATGGAGACCGTCAAAATGCCGGAGATGCCGAAAGCATATCTGCCCGCTGAAATCGAAGAGAAATGGTACGCCGAATGGGAAGCGAACAAACGTTTCCACGGCGTCCCGAATCCCAGCAAGAAGCCCTATTCCATCGTGATCCCGCCGCCGAACGTGACCGGCATCCTCACCATGGGCCACGTGCTGAACAACACCCTGCAGGACATCCTGATCCGCTGGCACCGGATGATGGGCGAAGAAGTCTGCTGGTTCCCCGGCACCGACCACGCCGGTATCGCCACCGAGAGCAAAGTCGACAAGGTGCTCCGCGAGAAGGAAGGCATCGACCGCCGCACGCTCGGCCGCGAGAAGTTCATCGAACGCGTCTGGGAGTGGAAGAAGCTGTACGGCGGGACCATCATCAAGCAGCTCCGCAAGCTCGGCACGTCCTGCGACTGGGACCGCGAACGCTTCACCATGGACGAGGGCCTCAGCGCCGCCGTCCGCAAGGTTTTCGTCCAGCTCTACGAAAAAGGCTACATCTACCGCGGCAAGCGCATGGTCAACTGGTGCCCGGCCGCCCAGAGCGCGCTGTCCGACGAGGAAGTCATCTACCGCGAGGTCAAGGGCAAGTTCTGGCATTTCCGCTATCCGCTCACCGACGGCTCCGGCTACCTCGTCGTGGCCACCACCCGACCCGAGACCATGTTCGGCGACACCGCCGTGGCCGTGCCTCCGGGCGATCCGCGCTACAAACACCTCGTCGGCAAGACCGTAAACCTGCCGCTCACCGACCGTCAGATCCCGATCATCGAGGATGAGCACGCCGACCCGGAGAAGGGTACCGGCTGCGTGAAGATCACGCCCGCCCACGACCCGAACGACTACCAGGTCGGCAAACGCCACAACCTCGAGTTCATCAACGTCATGAACCGCGACGGATCCATGAACGCCCAGTGCGGCAAATACGCCGGACTCGACCGTTACGAGTGCCGCAAGCAGTGCGTCGCCGACCTCGAGAAACTCGGCCTCGTCGAGAAGATCGAGGACATCGTCCACAACGTCGGCTTCTCCGAGCGCGGCGGCGTGGAGATCGAAACCCTCCTCAGCGACCAGTGGTTCGTCCGCATGGACGAGCTCGCGAAGCCCGCCATCGAGGCCGTGCGCTCCGGCGCCATCAAGTTCTATCCCGACCGCTGGACCAAGACCTATTTCCACTGGATGGAGAACATCCAGGACTGGTGCATCAGCCGTCAGATCTGGTGGGGACACCGCATCCCGGCCTGGTACCGCGGCGACGTGAACGATGAAAACCGCGAAGTCTACGTGGGCATGACCGCTCCCGAGGGCGACGGCTGGTATCAGGAGGAGGACGTGCTCGACACCTGGTTCAGCTCCTGGCTCTGGCCGTTCTCCATCATGGGCTGGCCCGAAGACACGCCCGAACAGAAGTTCTTCTATCCGACGAACGACCTCGTGACCGGACCCGACATCATCTTCTTCTGGGTCGCGCGCATGATCATGGCCGGATACGAGTTCAAGGGCGAGCTGCCGTTCCGCAACGTCTACTTCACCAGCATCATCCGCGACGAACTCGGCCGCAAGCTCAGCAAGTCGCTCGGCAACTCCCCCGACCCGCTGAAGGTCATCGAGACCTACGGCGCCGACGCGCTGCGTTTCTCCATCGTGTACATCGCCCCCGTCGGCATGGACATCCGCTACTCCAACGAGAAATGCGAGCTCGGCCGCAACTTCGCGAACAAGCTCTGGAACGCCTGCCGGTTCCGCACCATGCAGGGCCCCGTCTCCGAGTCGTTCGACACGCTCGCGATCCCGGTCGAAAAGCTCACGCAGGACGAACTCCACCTGCTGAACACGCTGGAGAAGGCGTGCGAATCCGTGAACACCTCCCTCCGCGAATTCCGGTTCCACTCCGCCGCACACGACATCTACGAGCTCGTCTGGAACAACTTCTGCGACTGGTTCATCGAGGCGTGCAAGCCGCGGTTCAACGCCGACGACGAGGCGAAACGCCAGGCGCTCGCCGTGCTGGACTACGCGCTGTGGAAGCTCCTCCGCCTGCTCCATCCCTTCATGCCGTTCATCACCGAGGAACTCGCCCACCGCATGGGATTCCTCGCCGATGGACAGTCCATCATGACCGCGGCGTTCCCCGTGGCCGACCTGAAGCTCCCCGCCGACGTCGACAAGATCTCCGAAATGACCGCCGACAAGTACGCGCTCATCTCCGCCGGCCGCAACCTCCGCCTGTCGAACAGCATCCCCCCCGGAAAGCGCATCGAGTACCACATCCGTGCCGCCTCGCAGGAAATCTCCGATTCCCTCTGCGCCCAGATGGATTCCCTCACCGCCATGCTGAACGCATCCCTCATCAGCGTCTCGCTCGAAAACTACGCCAGCGAGGACGGCGTGCCCGCGCCCTCCATCGTGTGCGACGCCGGAGCGATCTTCCTCCCGCTGAAGGGCCTGGTCGATCCCGCAGCCGAACGCGAGAAGCTCACGAAGCAGAAAGCCGAACTCACCGGCTGGATCAAGGCCGCCGAAGCCAAACTCGGCAACGAGAAGTTCGTCAGCCGCGCCCCGGCGAAAGTCGTCGAGGACGTGAAGACCCAGCTCGCCGACCTGAAGGACAAGCTCGCCCGCGTCGAAGAATCCCTCGCGGCCTTCAAGGGCTGACCCTTCCACTTCGGCTAACCTCAAAAAAACTGGCTCCCTCCGTTCGCGCGGAGAGAGCTTTTTTGTTTAGGACTTTTTCCGTAGTGCGTCCCCGAAAAAGAGGTGGATAATCCTCATCCCACCGTCCTCACATTCCTCTATTGTTCGCGTTTCGCGTTTATGTAAAAGAGTCGCCGAGCGTGAGCGAGGGCTACCGAGGCGCGCATCTGCGCGCCCCCAGCGAAGCGTGACGCAACGCGTCCTTTCTTTTTCCTCAATGTCATAGTTTTTCCGAAAAAAGCCAGAAAAAAGCTTGAATTTCTCGGAACAGGGTGTAAATTGTGTTTTGAAAACGGTTTTCCCCTTACGAAATCTGTTTTCCGCGCTCTTTTTAACGGTTATTTCAGCAAAAAGCATCTGTAAACCCGCCAAGTTTCAATCTGTCTTCTTGCCCAAGAAAAGAAATATACCAGCAAAGGACCTTTGTGTCTTTGTATTTTGCTGGGCGTTTCTCTTGCGTTTCTTGGGCAGGTTCTTGGCGGGACCTACAGATGTGCGCACGGGGATTCGTCCGGCTTTTTTTATCTCGACGTTGTCTCGTGCGCAGGAAATAAAACTCCTCCAACTCGAGGCCGCTATGTTCCTGTCCGTTCGTCCAAACAGTCTTCACCCAGCTACAACTGGTAATCCGTTTGTCCGGCAAATGCTTTTCGTCCAGATGACGGCAATCAAATCAATCGCAGTTTTATTCGCGGTTTGGTTTTGTTTTGCCATCTCTGATAAACGAGCCAGAGCAAGTCCATGTGCGCACATTATTCTTGTTGTATGACAAGATTAATCTGTCTGATGATTATGACAACAAATCCCCCCCCTTCTATAAACAACAAATAGGCATGTTCTATAAGAACAAGCCAAACACAAGGAGTTAGACATGAAAAAAAGACTTTCTCTCGCCTTCATTGCAGCCGCAACTTGCATTTCAATGTCCCTCACAGGTTGTGGCGACAGTCCTTAAAAGAATTATGAAAAAGCTAAGGAATATATGTTTGTTAAAGATGATTTTGAAACGGGCATGATATATTTGGAAAAAGCAGCAAAGGGCGGACACAAAAAAGCTCAAGAGGATCTTGAAAAATTAAAACAGTTTCAGAACATTCAAGGCGAGGCAAACAATTCCAATAACAAGAAAAATGAAACACCCATTCAACCTATAAAAACAGAAGAGAAAAAAGTACAAGTGAAATCCAATATTTCTGTTGACGATCAGCTGAAAGATTTACGCAAGACTGAAGTCACCCTAAAAAACAGAGCTGAAAAGATCATTGCGGCCAAATATGACCCGAAACACTCATTCGGCGAACATACTCAGGCAATGAGAAAAGCATTGAACACAATCAGTTCTCTTTTTCAGCAAAGCCTTAGTGCAACTGATGACAAAACTAAGGAAAGAATCATTGCACAAATACAGCAACAAAGTGTAATTGCTGAACAAAACGCAAAATGGATAGAAGACAATGCTTCTTTGCGCCAAGCTGTTTTAGATTTTGAAAATGACTTCATAAAAGGACCTCTCTCTATTTTCATCAATGCAGATTATTCTTTGCGGAGAGAAAAGGCATGGCAAGAAAAAGGAGCGGCACTATTAAACGACATAAAGAATACAGGAATACAGATAGATAATTTATTGGATGCGACTGATTTTAAGGAAGCAAAGGCGACATGTCAGAAATCTATTTCGAATATATGCAAATCATACGCAGCGATTGGAGAAATAGCTGCGGATTATTCTGATTCTTTTGTACTTAAAATCTGTCTCACTGTTCTTTCTAAACTTGATCCTAAACAGTGTGAAGCATTAGAAAAGAAATCATCTAACCGAACCGATTCATTGAAAAAAGAAATAGAGAAACAGATAGAAGAAAAGGATTGGTCTAATGCAGAAAAAACTATGGCGGAACTAAAAAAACAAAAAGAAGAAATAGGGAGTTATCAACAGAGGATTTTTTATGGGGCATTGTTAAACTCAATATCTTTTAACGAGAAAAATCTGCTCACAATCTCTGTAAAAGATGAAAAAATAATTGTGGCATCTGTTCAACCCGGCTCATTTACAATGATCGACTCATTTGATACAGCCTATGACATAAAGCTTAGAAGTCATAATGTAAATATCAATCAAAAATATTATATTGGTATAACTGAAGTTACTCAAGGTCTGCGCGATGCCGTGATGGGGACCAATTCAAGCAAAAAGAATACACCAGTATCAGGCATTTCATGGAACGATGCTCAAGAGTTTTGCAAGACACTGAACACATTGACAAAAGGTACACGTCCCGAGGGATATGTGTTTTCTCTCCCTACGGATGCCCAATGGGAATATGCTGCACGTGGAGGGGCACTGAGCAAAGGATACAAATATAGTGGAAGTGACAAGCTTGAAGAAATTGCTTGGTTCTCAGCCAATTCAAATCTAATTACACACCAGGTTGGAACAAAAGCCCCAAATGAGTTAGGTCTGTTTGATATGCTTGGGAATGTTGGAGAATGGTGTATGGATGATTACATAGAGAGTTTCAGAAATCACACAGAGGGCGACAAACCCGCTACAGGAGGTTCTAAAAAAGTAATCCGTGGTGGTTCTTATCGTACAGCTAATGGTAGTTGCAACTTGTCGAATCGCTCTAATGCCTTCTCCTACAGCGGAGAGCCCGATGTAGGATTTCGTTTGGCTCTTGTTCGAGCACAGGAGTAATATCGTTTATATACACAAACGATATTTGCTTATACCTGAACGCGGGACGCGAACGCATAGAGACAAAAACCGACTGTTTTTCGTCGAGAACGTGAAGCCCCAGCTCGCCGACCTGAAGGACAAGCTCGCCCGCGTCGAAGAATCCCTCGCGGCCTTCCAAGGCTGACGCCTTGACTGCGGTAGTGTTCTGCTGCGCGAGAACACGAAGAATCATTAACGCCTCCGGCCCGTTTCCGAGCCGGGGGCGTTTTTTGATCAAGTTGCACCCGGTTTCCGCTTGACTTCTTACCTTTCAGGGTTATGTTATACATGTATAACAACACACGGAGATGACATCATGGTCGCGGTGCGTTTGCCACAGGAAATGGAAAAACGTCTGAACGTTCTCTCGCGGAAAACCGGGCGGACGAAGTCCTTCTACATCCGCCAGGCGCTGGAAGAACATCTGGAGGAGATGGAGGACATTTATCTGGCCGAGGAGCGGTTCAGGACGCTTGACAAGACCGTCTCCCTGGACGAACTGATGAGTGAACCCGATGTGGCGCGTTGAATTCGACGAACGCGCGGCAAGGTAACTCCGCAAGCTCGCACCGGAGATCAGACGGAAGATTCTGGTGTTCCTCAAGGAAAGGATCGAAACCGAACTCGATCCGCGCCGTTTCGGCAAGGATCTGACCTCGAATCTCGCGGGACTCTGGCGGTACCGGATCGAGGATTACCGCGTCATCTGCCTCATTCAGGACGAACGCCTCGTCGTCCTCGCGCTGAAAGTCGGGCACCGCCGTCAAATCTACCGCTGAACCGCATCCGTCCGCGTTTTCGCTTCCGGGGTCAGGATCGCCACGATCATCTTCCGGACACGGTGTTTCCCGAAGAGCGTGCGGCTCTCGATCTCGAACGTGGTACGGGGCGTGTCGGGCGGGTTGCCGGACAGCTCCAGCGCGGAGTCGATATCGTCCGGGTCGTCGCTCACCGCCACGCCGCCGAATTCGCGCAGCATGGGGCCGAGCCGCTGGACCTCGCACGGATTCCGACGGATGCAGCCTTGCGGGTGGCCGGGCAGATAGTGGCGGAACATCCCCGCGGCCCAGGCGTCGCCGAAGACGATCCGCAGGGGCTCGCCTGTCTGTTCGCGGTAGATGGATTCGATCTGTGCGGTGAATTCCCTGGCGGGGAAGTGTTTGCGGTGCGATGGATGCACCATGCCGCCCACCGCGACGCCGGTCACGGAGAGGAGGAAGAAGATCACGGTCTCCGTGCAGAACCATTTCAGCTGGCGCGCCGTCCATTCGCGCGGGAAGAGCGCGTTCAGCAGGATCCCGGCGGGAAAGAAGAGCGGGGTGAGCCACATCGTGCGCATCGCTTTGCCCGAGAGCCCGATGCAGCAGACGATCACGAGCGGCACGCCGGTCATCACGGCCGCGAAGAGCGCCGCTTCCCTCCGGTCGGATTCGGACGGGATGCGCGGGCGGGAGCGTTTCGCCAGCTGGAACGCCAGAAACGGGATCAGGTAGACCAGCGCGGCGTTCGCGAGGACGATCAGCACGCCCTGAATGTGCCGGTGGAACCATGTCGCGTCGGGAGCGAACGCCATGCGTTTCTCCACGTAGGCCTCCATCATCGCGAGCCCGCCGGAAACCGCCCACATGGCGTGCGGCAGGATCACCACGGCGAACGCCCCGGCGGCCATCCACGGTCCGGCGTGCAGGAGCAGACGGCGGCGTTCGGGCGCGATCAGCAGGTACACTGCGAACGCGCTGTAGAGGAGCGCGGAATAGTATTTGCAGAGGAAACACAGTCCGCAGGTCACGCCCAGCAGGATCCAGTCGCGGAACCGGTCGCGTTTGCAGGCGCGCACGAAGAACAGCGCCGCCAGCGGCCACAGCAGCAGGAGCGGCATGTTCACGTTGAACTCCGGCGAGGTGACCGTGTAGTAGAGGATGAACTGCGGAGTCAGGGCGGCCAGGGCGGATTCCGTGCGCCCGGCGAATTCGCGTGCCAGCAGGTAGATGCAGACCGCGCCGCCGACGGTGCAGAGCTGGCTCAGCAGATAGATCGGCCAGTCGGCGTGGCCGGTCAGGACGGCCGTGACGCCCGCGATCCACCCGGTCAGGGGCGGATGCTTCGCATTGCCGAGCGAAAACCCGCTTCCCCAGGCAAGCGCTTCAAGCGCGTCCAGCGGCAGGATCGAATAGAGCAGGTCCGGGACGAGCGTCCACACGATCAGCTGCGCCAGCAGGATCGCGCCCAGAAACCGCACCACGCCCGGCGCTTCCTGAATCATTCTCGCAAATCGGTCCATGCCGTGTCCTATGATTGCATGAATTGAGGTACGGTGGGGGAGATGGCGTCCCGGGGAAAACGGCGCGTCGCTCCGGGACGGATCCGGCCGGGATCAGTCGACCAGCTTGCTCAGCGGGAATTCGACGATGCCGGTGGCGTTCAGCTCCTTCAGCTGCGGGATGAGGTCGCGGACGACCATCTCGTCCATGATGGTGTTCAGCGCGAACCAGCCCTTTTCGGAGAGCGGGGACACGGTGGGACGCTGGAGCGCGGGGAGCTTCTTCAGGATGTTTTCGAGGTCCTTCTCCTGCACGTTCAGCATGAGCCCGACCTTGCCCTCGGCGTTCAGGACGGCCTTCAGGAGCATGGCGATGCGGTTGATCTTCGCGGCCTTGAACGGGTTCGCCATGGCCTTCTTGTTCGCGATGAAACGCGTGGTCGTGGTGCAGAGCGTGTCGATGATCTTCAGGCGGTTCGCGCGCAGGCTGCTGCCGGTCTCCGTGATCTCCACGATGGCGTCGGCGAAATGCGGCGGCTTCACCTCGGTCGCGCCCCAGGAGAAGTCCACGCGGACGTTCTTCACGTGGTTGGCCTCGAGATAACGTTTCGTCATGCCGACGGCCTCGGTCGCGATGCGTTTGCCCTCCAGGTCGGCGGCGCACTTGATGTCGGAGTCTTCCGGCACGGCCAGGACCCAGCGCAGGGGATTGCGCCCGACTTTGCCGTACACGAGCTCGCAGACCTCGACGACGTCCGCCCCGGTCTCCTGGATCCAGTCGAACCCGGTCAGGCCGCAGTCCAGCATCTCCTCCTCCACGAACATCGCCATCTCCTGCGCACGCAGCAGCATGCACTCGATCTCGGGATCGTTGATCGTGGGGTACAGCGAACGCGAACTGATCTCGATCTTGTAGCCGGCCTTCGCAAAAAGATCGGTCGTGGCGGCTTCCAGGCTTCCTTTCGGAAGACCGAGGATCAGTTTGTCATCTTTATTTTCGAGCATAGCAGGGACTCCTCTATGGTTGATTTTCATTTTGCGGAAAATATAATATACCACGTTTTCTATGAAATAAAAGCGAAATCCGCGAAAAAGAGACGAAACGAATGGGGGAGGATGTACCGGGGCGGGGCTTGAACGGCGATCATGCGGCGGCCGTAGTTCAAAAAAGACCGCCTGTTTTCCGAAACGGATTTGACTTTTTCCAAAATCGGGCGTAGATTATAGATGTTTCATCGGAAAACGCCCTTTTTTCACGCGGGAGACAGACCATGTGCCAGCTCGACAGACTCCGCAGCATGCGGAACGAGATCTACGAGATCGCCAGAAAACACAAAGCCGAAAAGGTTTATGTGTTCGGTTCCTGCGCCCGTGGGGAAGAGACCCCCGACAGCGACGTGGATTTCCTGGTCGAACTTCAGAAAGGCGTTTCCTATCGCGACCTGCTCGGGCTTCAGGACGGTTTTGAAAAGCTCCTGGGGTGTGGCGTCGACGTCGTTTCCAAAAACGGACTCAGCCCGTTCATCCGAAACACTGTCCTGTCGGAGGCCGTCCTGCTATGAAATCCCGCTCAGACGGTACGTTTCTTCTGCATATTTACGAAGCGTTGAACGACATCGTTTCCTACACTTCAGCTGGACAGGCGGCGTTTTTCGCGGAGAAAATGCAGCAGGATGCGGTCGAGCGCAAGTTCGAAATCCTCGGGGAGGCCGTCAAGAATTTATCCCCTGGCTTCCTGGAAAAGTATCCTGACATCGACTGGTCGTACATGGCGAAATTCCGTGATTTGCTCACGCATCACTATTTCGGGATCGATTTGGACGTCGTCTGGTCGATCGTCGAGGAAGACGTGCCCCAAGCTTTGAAGCAGATCAAGGATATTCCCGAGTTTCAGAGCGCTAAGCAACATTTTGATCAGTCTCAGGAACACGCTCTTGACTTTTTGCTTCGCCATCAGGCGGAGATCCGGGAAATAGCCGGACGCTTCCACATAAAAACGCTCAAGGTTTTTGGCGAGATCGCCTGTCGAGCGGAGACTTACGATTCGGATTTTGATTTCTTTTTTGAACCCCCCGAGCATTTTTCAGCATTTGACAGGGAAAAGCTTATAGATGAGCTTACGGTCTTGCTCAGACGCAGGGTGAATCTGATTTCACCTGGCTGCCTGTTTTTTAAAGAGCATCCTCAACAGTTTGAAAACACCGTGGAAATCCTGTAGGTTTCCCGGTCGGAGCAATGAAATGATTCGTAAAATCGCTTTCGTCCTCAACTTTTTGTTCGCTGCGGTCGTCGTGGCGGTCGTTGTCTTCTGCACCGGGTGTTTCTCGCACGGGACCTGGGACGACCTGGGCAAGACGGAGGTCATTCTCCCCGAGTACAACATGCGGTTTGCGCTCACCCCGGACGGAGACGGGATCGTCTTTTCCGGCAGGCAGAAGACGGCGCATTACTGCTGGCCGCTGATCCATTGCATCGACAACAACCGCGGCCATTCCAAGTACACATGGAATACGTACAAGACCGTGGAGAAACGCGTTTCCCTCGACGCCCTCACGCCAGACCACTGGCGGCAGGACCCCAGGCCGTATCGCGAGAACCTGGTCCGGTTTTACCTGGTCGTCGAGCCCGACCCGACCGCCCCGCTCTCCCTGCCCGAAGACGACATGACCCCGTATTTCGAGGCGCTTGTGGAACGCGTCGAGGCCGGCGCCGCCCCGGCGGACAACATCACCGACGCCGGCTGGTCCCGCTTTTATGTGAATCCGGGCGAGACCCTCCGGCTGCGGATCCACCCGGGCGACCTGCCGCTTCTTTCCGAACGCCCGAACGTCCTCCTGCGGCTTCCCAGCCGGATGGGAAACGAGCTGCCGGAGTTGAGCGCTCTTCTCCTGGCCTGTCCGGTCGCGCACGAAGAAGGCCGCTACGAGATGCTGGCCTATCGTGGGGAGGAGTTCCACGACATCTTCTTCTGGAAAGACGCCATGGATTCGGGCTCGACCGGGTTCTTCGGCTGGTGCTGGAAAGTCCTCTGGATGCCCGCGGCCGTCGTCGCGGACATCGTCTCCCTGCCGGTGTACCTGATCCAACCCGCCGTCCTGATGAATGAACCATGACCGCTGGAATGCCCCTCATCCGCAATCTCCTCTTCGCCGTATTTGTTATGGCGGTCGGTATCTGCTGCACCGGGTGTTTCTGCGCCGAGACGTGGAAGTACGTCGGGACCACCACGGTCTCCCGCGCCGGGTATCACTGGGAGCTGTCGCCCGAAAAGGACGCGATCGTCGCCTCCGCGAAGATGAAGACCGCATACAATTATCTGCCGTTCTACGGCCACGGCTCATTGTCCCACCATTACCCCGCATGGACCATTTCCGACGCTTACGAGAAACGCTTCCCATTGGACCCGCTGCCGTCCGATCTCGTCCGCTTCTATCTGGAGGTGGAAGAAGCCCCCGACGCCAAACCGGTTTGGAAGGTGGACTGGTACAAGACGTATCTCCCGTGTTTCCAGGACAACCCGGCGGAACGCATCGGCGACGCGCCGGAACCGGCTCAGAATGAACGCTGGATCGCCGACGGGGAAACACTTCGTCTGCGCGTCCGCCCGGAGGACCTGCCGATCCTCTCCGAACCCTTCGTCATTACGGTCCGCGACCGAAACTCCAGTATCACGACGCTCTTCCTCCTGATACCCTGCGCCCAGAATGGCAGCCGTTACACGGTGGTCACGGGCCGCAGCAGCACCGACTTCGACGCCTATCTCAACCCGCTCGACGGGGAGGCCGTCATTCAGAAACTCGGCGAACGGGAAGCTGGGCCGTTCGGCTGGTGTTTCCGGATCCTCGCGCTCCCGCCGGCATTCGCAGCGGATACGATACTTCTTCCCTATTACGCGGCCGTCCATGCGGTTTTCGGTTTGGTTCGGCTCCAACGAGGGTATTAGTTTCCATTTTTTCTTGCATTGCATAGAAAATCATTTGCAATTCATGGAAACCGTGCTATATTGCAATGACAACTCAGGAGGTTTTTATGGCAACGACCAATTTGTGCATCAGGATCGACACCGAAACCAAGAAACAGGCCGACGAACTCTTCAGCAACCTCGGGATGAACATCTCGACGGCGTTCAGCATCTTCGTGAAGCAGGCGCTTCGCGTGCGCGGTATCCCGTTCGCCATAACGGAGGACGTTTCCGGCGCGGACGACTATTCGGCACTGCAGGAAGCCCGGAAGATCGCGCACGACCCGAAGATCAAGGGTTACACCGACGTCGAGGAAGCTCTTCGGGCGCTCAAATCATGAAATACACGATCAAATGGACCTCGCGATTCAAAAAGGAGTACAAGCTCCTCATGAAGCGAGGCGAAGACATTCAGGCGCTCGACAATGTCATCCGGCTGCTGTCTGCTGGCGTCACACTGCCGCCGGAGTATCGTGACCATGTGCTGTCGGGGCGATATGCCGGGCTTCATGAATGTCACGTCCGCCCCGACCTGCTTCTTATCTATGACCTCGACGAAGGCGTTCTTGTGCTGACGCTGTTTCGTACCGGTTCCCACAGCGATTTGTTCTGAAAACTGGTTCGGACGCGGTTGTCCAGCCAGCCATCGGCTCCGGCCAAAAATACATTCAATCTCCGAATAGTTTCGGATTTAATCTAAAAATACTGAAAAAAAACCGAAAAAAAGGGGTGCGGGGTTGACAAAGCCGGAAAAGGGTGGTATAGTAATAGCTCCTGTATGAATCGCGGCAAATTGTGGTGATTGCCGTACATTCCAGCATACAGCCCGTCAGTGTGGCAGACGCTACCGGAGCATGACCTCCGGGACGCTTTGCTATGGTTTCGAACTATATACGACAACTCGGAGTACGAAAATGAAAGTCACTTCGTCCATCAAGCGCAGATGTGAAAACTGCCAGATCATCAAGCGCAAAGGCGTGGTCCGCGTGGTCTGCTCCCGCAACCCCCGCCACAAACAGAAACAAGGTTAAGCACGGAGACAACCCACCATGCCCAGAATTTTAGGTGTAGACATCCCGATGAACAAGCGCGTGAAGTACGCGCTGCAGACCATTTACGGCATTGGTCCCGCGATCGCGGAAGAGATCATTGTCAAGGCCAACATCGACCCGAACCTGAAAGCCAGCCAGCTTTCCGACGAAAACATTTCGGCAATCACCAACCTCCTCCAGAACGACTACACGGTGGAAGGCGACCTCCGCCGTGAGATCATGATCAACATCCGCCGTCTCCAGGCCATCGGATGCTATCGCGGCCTCCGTCACAAGAAAGGTCTCCCGACTCGCGGCCAGCGTACGCGCACCAACGCCCGTACCCGCAAAGGCAAACGCGTTACCGTCGGCGCAATCCGTGACAAGACGCAGCGCCGTACCGCCGCTTCCGACAAGGCTGCAGCCGCTGCTGCCGCGGCCGACGGCGGAAAAGCCAAGAAGTGATCCGTCTGAGATCAGTTCACGCATCAGAACACGAATCAACAAAAAGGTCATCGATCTATCATGTCTGACGAAATCAAAGAAACCGCCGCTGCTCCTCAGGAAGCCGCCGAAGCCGCTGCTCCGGCCGCCGAGACTGCTGCGGTTGACAACAAGCGCAAGAAAACCGGCCGCTACATCCCCAGCGGAATCGCGTTCGTGCACGCCACGTTCAACAACACCAAAGTTTCCTTCACCGACCTTCACGGCAACGTGATCGCCTGGTCCACCTCCGGCAAGAACGGCTTCAAGGGCTCCCGCAAGAGCACCGCCTACGCCGCTCAGGTCGTGGCCGCCGACGCCGCCAAGAAAGCCCAGGCTTTCGGCATGAAGGACGTCGAAGTCCGCATCAAGGGCCCCGGCGCCGGTCGTGAATCCGCCGTCCGCGGTATCGCTTCCACCGGCATGGAAGTCAACTGCATCAAGGACATCACCCCGGTGCCCCACAACGGATGCAGACCCCCGAAACGCCGCCGTGTCTGACGGTTCCCGAGGTTTCCTGTTTGCGCCGGTCTTCCGGCTCCCCAACATGACCCCGAACCGATAAACCAGTCAAATCCAACTCCGGAGGTTTTTCAATATGGCTTCTGTTTTCACATTCCCGATGCCCCATGGTATCGTCGTGGACGAAGAAACCGCGTCGAACACCTATGCCAAGTTCACCGCCGCTCCCTTCCAGAGCGGGTTCGGTCACACCATCGGCAACGCCCTCCGCAGAGTGCTCCTCTCCTCCCTCGAGGGTGCAGCCATCTCCGCGGTCCGTTTCGACGGAACGTCCCACGAGTTCTCCACGCTCCCCCATGTGATTGAAGACGTTACCGAGATCATCCTCAACCTGAAGAAGGTCAAGCTCAATCTGAACTCCGATCAGGTCAAGACGCTCGAGATCCGCAAGAAAAAAGCCGGCCCCGTCACCGCCGGCGACATCATCACGGAAGGCACCGTCGAGATCCTCAATCCCGACCAGATCATCTGCACCCTCGACAAGGACGTCCCGTTCCGCTGCGAACTCGAAGTCTCCAAGGGGCGCGGCTGGCAGCCCGCCGAACGCAACAAACGTCCCGATCATCCCCTCGGAACTATTCCGATCGACTGCCTCTTCAGCCCGATCACCTACGTCCGTTACCAGGTGAGCGCCACGCGCGTCGGCGAAGAAACCGAAATGGACAGCCTCACGATTGAGATTCACACCGACGGTCGCGTCACTCCGCCCGACGCCCTCGAGAAGGCCGCGAAGATCCTGAAGGATCATCTCCGCCCCTTCCTCGGCAGCCACGCCGCGGAGCCCGACGGGTACAACCCGATCTCCGAAGAGGACATGAAGCGCTTCAAGCTCCTGACCCAGGACGTCGACGTCCTCGAGCTCAGCGTGCGCGCGCAGAACTGCCTCAACAACGCGGACATCAAGCTCCTTGGCGAACTCTGCCTGAAGACCGAGTCCAAGATGCTCAAGTACCGCAATTTCGGCAAGAAGTCCCTCGACGAAATCAAGGAAAAGCTCGCCACGTTGAACCTCACCCTCGGAATGACTCTCTCCGAAGAACTCGAAACCGCCATCCTCGCCGAGGCCGAACGTGCCAAGGCCGCGAAGAACAAAGCGGAAGGCTAATCTATCATGCGCCATCTCGTACATACTGCTAAACTCAACCGCAACTGCGGTCACCGCAAGGCAATGCTGGTCAACCTGGCCTGCAGCCTCATCGAACACGAATCCATCCAGACCACCACGATCCGCGCCAAGGAACTCCGCCGTTTCGTGGAACGTCTCATCACCATGGCCAAGGCCGGCGGCGAACACAAGCGCCGTCTCGCTTATGCCAAGCTGAAAATCAACACCCCCTCCGAATTCGCCCAGACCAAGAAGCTCGTCCTGAACAAGCTCTTCGACGAACTCGGACCGCGTTTCGCCGATCGTCCCGGCGGATACACCCGTATCATCCACATGCCGGCCCGCAGAGGCGACTCCGCCCCGATGTGCCTCATCCAGCTCCTCAACGAGCCCGTGAAGGCCAAAAAGGCCGCCAAGGCGGAAGAGGCTCCCAAGGCCGAAGAAGCCAAGGCCGAGTGACGATTTTCCCCGTGCCGTCGCGCAGCACGGCACTACGGAACTCAAAGCGCCAGCTTTGCCGCGAGACCACAAGTTGGTTTCGCGGTATTTTTATATCTTGATATACCCCGTGCCGTCGCGCAGCACGGCACTACGGAAGTCCAGACGTTAGTCTGGCGCGGTGTTTTTTGTCCGCTCTCCGCCCGGGGCGACAGGGCCGATGCTTCGGGCGGTGCGACGCAATGTGACGATTTCCGGTTGAAAAAAAGGATTAGAGTGCTATATTATTAGCTGTCTTTTTTCAACTGCAAGACCCGGGGCGATCATGGCGAAAGACCTGACGAGGGGCAATCCCCTCAGAATCATCCTGTTATTTTCCATCCCGCTGGCGATCGGAAACGCCTGCAACCAGCTGTACAGCATGGTCGACTCCATGATCGTGGGGCGATGGTGCGGCCCGGACAAGCTGGCCGCGGTCGGCAACGCCGGTTCGGTGATCTTCATGCTCCTGGGGTTCTTCTGGGGGCTTCCGGCCGGGTTCACGATCATCACGGGGCAGCGGTTCGGCGCGAAGGACGCCGTCGGGGTCCGGCGGTCGTTCTGCGCATCCGTGGTGCTGTGTTCCGCGCTCGTGGCGGCGGTCACTCTGATCTTCCTGGCGTATCTGCGGCCGATCCTGGTGGCCATGAACACGCCGGAGAACATCCTGGCTGATTCGCTGCGGTATCTGCGGATCATCGTAGTCGGGACGCCGTCCATGACGTTCTACCTGCTGATGTCGTTCCTGATGCGCGCGCTGGGCGACAGCCGCCGTCCGCTGTACGTGATCGTGTTCTCGTCGTTCCTGAACGCCGCGCTGGACCTCTTCCTGGTCTGCGTGCTCGGGATGGAGGTGGCCGGCGCCGCCGTCGCGACCGTGATCTCGCAGTTCCTGTCCGGGCTCATCTGCCTGCTCATCATCCTGAGAAAATTCCCCGAGCTGATCCCGCACGGCCGCGAGGACTGGCGGTTCGACCTGAAATACTACTGGGAACACCTCCGCGTGGCGGTGCCGATGGCGCTGCAGTTCTCGGTCACAGGCGTCGGCTGCGTGATCCTGCAGAGCGCGTTCAACCAGTTCGGCTCGGACACGGTGGCGGCTACGACGGCGGCCAGCCGCCTGGAGGGTCTGATCTGCATTCCCTTCTTCGCGATCGGGACCACGCTGGCCGCGTATGCCGCGCAGAACAGCGGCGCGAACAATTACCGCCGCATCCTGGTGGGCGTGCGCAGCGGCTGGCTCATCACGGCGTTCGTGGCGGTCACGGGGGCGATCCTGATGATGGTGTTCAGCGCGCAGCTCCTGCAGATGTTCCTGGACGTGAAGGCGTCGCCGGACATCCTGCGGGCGGGCCGCCAGTACATCTACACGGTGGCTCCGGCGTACATTTCGCTCGGGATGATCCTCATCTTCCGCAATACTTTGCAGGGAATGGGTTGTTCGCTGATCCCGCTGCTGGGCGGCGCGATGGAAACGCTGAGCCGCATCTTTACCGCCGTGTACCTCGCGAAATGGTTCGGCTACACGGGAGCGTGCTTCGCCTCCGGCATCA
The DNA here is from genome assembly GCA_017540385.1 of Lentisphaeria bacterium. Lineage (GTDB taxonomy): Bacteria > Verrucomicrobiota > Lentisphaeria > Victivallales > UBA1829 > UBA1732. The sequence goes on along the minus strand of JAFYBD010000096.1, from coordinate 6,074 downwards.
CCTGGACGATCACCGGCGTGATGCTCATGGTGTATTACGTCTACGAGATCCGGGCTCGGCTGAGGGGCAAACGCGTCAACGTCGGCCCGCGGCGTCCCGTGGGAATGGGACGTTCCTGCAAGTGCGCGAAGAGCAATCGCCCGACCTGACCTGCCGGGCGGTTTGAGGAGAAGAGGGGGATCAGTTTTCCTTCGGGCGGATGATGCGGTAGGCCGGGAGCCCCGGGACCTCGAAGAGCTTCATCAATGCGGCGGTCTCCGGTGCGGAGGGTTTCTCCGCGTGGACCTTCACGAAGATCATGTCGTCCAGCGCCGCCTTGACTTCGGGGGCCTGGAACGTCGTCAGATCCATCGCCTTGCAGTTCTTGCACCACGACGCCGTGAAGTCGAGCAGGACGGGTTTCGAAGTCGCGGCGGATTCGATCAGCGCGGCGTTGATTTCCCCGGTGGCTCCGGTCGTTTCGGTCGCGGAGGCCATCCCGGCGGCTTCCGCCCGGCCGTCGGCGAAGAGCGTCCATGCGGTCCAGCCGTAATACCCCGCGAGGACCAGGATAGCCACGCCGAGGAGCTGTTTCACGCGCATCATCCAGCGACCGGGTTTCGGGAAGAGCCCGAATCCGGCTGCCGCAATCGGCCACGGCAGCGCCATGCCGAATCCGAGCGCAAAGGGCAGGCACAGGCCGTAATAATCCCCGTGCGCGACCATTTTCGCGGTCTGCACGAGTGCCGCGGCCAGGACCGGCGCGACGCACGCCCCGGCCAGGATCGCGGACAGCGCGCCCATCAGGAAGATGCCGCCGAAATGCGCGGATTCCGGGAGCCGGATGGAGGACCCGAGCCCGGAGAAGTCGATGGAGAAGACTTCGAACATCGCGAGGGCGAGCACGACGAAGATCACCGCCACGGCCGCGTTGAAGACCCAGCTGGAATCGATGCCGCCGAACGTGGTCCCCATCAGCACCGAGATCACCCCCAGCAGCCCGTATGTGACCGTGATGCCGCCGCCGTAGGCCACGCCGTGCCACACGCGCGTGAACCGGCCGTTGCCGGACGCCTTGCCCGCCCCGATCATCGCCAGATTGACCGGGATCAGCGGCAGCACGCACGGCGTCAGGTTCAGAGCCGCGCCGCCGAGGATCGCCAGCAGGAGCATCATCAGGAATCCGCGTCCGGCGAACGTGAACGCCGAATACTTCGCATCGCCGTTCAGGAAGCCGACGAACCGGTCGGCCGGGAGATAGCCGTCGGCGGAACGCACAAGCGTGAACGGCAGGACGTCGGCGGTCTTCGCGGGCTCGGCCGTTTCCGTTTCGGACGGGGCCGGCTTCTGCTCGGCACCGGGGACTGCGAGGTCGGCGGAACCCGGCGCGTAGCACATTTCGCCGACGCAGACCTGCCAGCGGACATGGACAGCGCCCTCCGGCGCGGCTTCGGGCGGCAGGAGCCAATGCAGCTCGGCCGGGCCCACGAAGAACGAATCGGGCTCGCCGGTGAGCGCATCGATCTCCTGTTTCGCCTCCGGGGCGGAGACGGCCGCGACGCCGTCCGGGAGCGCCGGGCCGGTCGAGGCTTCGTAGGCGTGTGCGCCGTCGGGCAGAATGAGCGAGAGCGCCAGCGTGCCGTCCCGGGCTGCGAGAGTCCAGGAGTCGGCCGTGACCGGCTGGGCTCCCGTCGCGAGTGCGGAGAATACGAAAAGACAGACAAATACGGCGAATTGTTTCATGATGCGGTCATTCCTGATGTTCGGTTGATGTCGGGTCTGCGGCGCCGGGCGTTTCACCGGAGTCGTCCGGGGCCGGCAACGCTTCGCGGTCGCCCTCCGGTTCCTCGGGGAGGGAACTGTCGGGCAGGTCGGGGGTATAGAACCGGTCGGGGAGTTTCGCATGTTTTTTGGAGGAGACGCCGAGCTCGTGGAGCTTGCGCGCCGCGCCGACGACGCTCATCCTGCCGGTCAGCGCGGCTGCCGCCTGGTCGTAGTTCTGACGCGCCGCGTTGAGCTTCGTCCCGACGTCCTCGAAGACTTTGTGGAACCGCACCACGCGGTCGAGCAGCAGCGACGCGGTCTCCAGGATCTTCTTCTGGTTCCGCGCCTGCTCTTCGCGGGTCCATGCCACGCGGATCATCTGCAGCAGCGCCATCAGGTTGACCGGGCTCACGATGAGGACGTGCCGGTCGAACGCCTCGCGCCAGAGGGTCGGCGCGGCGAGCATGGCGGCCTGATGCGGGGGTTCGTTCGGGATGAACATGATGACGAACTCGACGGCGTCGCGGCCGCGGATGAACTCGGGATAGTTCTTCTTCGCGAGTTCGTCCACGTGGGCGCGGACGCTGCGGACGTGCCGGTCGAGCGCGGCCTTCTTCTCCGCCGGGTCCTCGGCGTTGACGTAATCGGTGAACGCCGACAGGCTGACCTTGCTGTCGATCACGACGTCCTTCCCGTCGGGGTAATGCACGACCACGTCGGGGCGGAGGGTATGGTTGTCGGAGGTTTTGAGGAGCTGGCCGTCCTCGGCGCGCAGGGTGGCCTGGGTCTCGTAATGGACCCCGTTCACGAGCCCGGAATCCTTCAGGATGGTCTCGAGGATCATTTCGCCCCAGTCGCCCTGGGTCTTGTTTTCGCCCTTCAGGGCGCGCGCGAGGTTGTTCGCGTCCGCGCCGATCTTCTCGGTCATCTTCGCGAGGGATTCGTACTGGACCTTCAGGGCGGAGTGGAGCTTCGCGCGGTCGACGCGCGCGTCCTCGACCGCCTTGCGGTACTCGGCGAGCTGTTCGCGCAGAGGACTCAGGAGCGTGGTGATCTGTTTCGCGTTCGCGGTCTGGAGAGATTCCTCGCGCTGTTTGAGGATGGATTCGGTGAGCTTGTTGAACTCGAGCCGGAGATTGTCGGTGCGCTCCTTCGTGACCTTTTCGAGTTCGGCGTGGGCGTCGCGAAGCGCGGCGAGTTCGGCGGCGGCTTTCCGGCGTTCCGCATCGAGCGAAGCGGCTGCCTGACGGCGTTCCGCATCCAGCACGGCGGCGGCTTTCTGTTTCTCGGCCTCCAGGAGCGATTCGGCCTGACGGTGCGCGGATTCGAGCTCGACGGCATGACGGTCGCGTTCGGCCTCGAGCACGCTTTCCGCCCGGACCTTGTCAGCGGTCGCGTCGTCGAGCCGGACCGCTTTCGCTTCGAGTTCGGCGATGCGCGCGGCGTCGGTCTTCACCCGGGCACGCGCCCACAAATAAAGGATGGCCGAGCCGAGCAGGAACCCTGCGAGACCGCCTAGAATAGCTTCCAACATGCTGTCAAACTCCCTGGTTTGCGATTGAACTTGCTGCGCGCGCGTTCCGCCTCAATGAAACGACACCACCGGATCGGCCCGGAGGCTGCGGAATCTCCATTCGCCGTCGTCCAGGACCATCTCGGCGGAGATCAGCCTGCCTTCGCGGTAACGGTCGCCGTTCACGGTCGTGCCGGTGGCCATGGCGGAACACTTCACCGTGGCGGTCTTGTGCGAATCGTCGGCGAACGTCACGTCGATCTCGGCGAGGCTCACGGAGAGGGAGGCGAGCAGGGGCCGCAGCATGAAATACGAGGAGATGATCTGGGCGCGCGTTGCGGCCGCGAGCGTGTAGACATCGCCCCGGGACTCGCCCGAAATCTCCACGTCGGTCTGCTCCGTGAAGAAGTCGCCGACCAAATGCGACGCGCCGACGTTCTGGAGGTTGAACCCGGAGCCCTTCGGCTGTTTCTCCGCGAACTCCACGGCTTCGCGCAGTCGCGCGCGCACCCTGGATGCGTCGTCGGTGCGGAGGAAGAAGAACCAGACTGCTGCGAGCGTCAGAGACGCGACGACCGCAAGTTCGATCCACTGAAGCCTGCCGAAACGCGCTGTGGCCATGTCCGGTTCACCACAGGGGTACGCCGGCCAGGCGGTCCTGGTCGATCATGCCGCCCATGTGCTGCTGCATGGGCATGGAGCGGTTGTCCCCGAGCACGAAGATCTTTCCTTTCGGGACCTCGTGCCGGGCGAAATTCCAGTCGCACGGGTTCTTCACGTACGGCTCGTCCACGGCGGAACCGTTCACGTACAGCACGCCGTTCCGGATTTCGACGACCTCGCCGGGGAACGCGAGCACGCGTTTGAGGAGGAAGGTATTGAACCCGGCGTGCTTGAGGATCACGATCTGCTTGCGCTGGGGGCTGTAGAGCTTGAAATAGGGGAGAAACGCAAACGTGAAGCCGCGGCCGGAATAGGTGGGCTGCATGCTCTCGCCGTTGATGATCATGGGGCGGAAGAGGAAGACGCAGACGAGGACCGTGACGACCGCGGCGACGCCCGAACGGATGGCGATCATCTGCCAGTTCGTTTTCCTGGGCGGCCGGACGAATGTCGTAGATTCCTCCTGCGGAGGCTCACTCGTCGTGCTCATGGCTGCGGCTCCTCGCCGACGTGCGCGAAGTGGCCGGTGAACGCCTGAAACGCCCTCGTGTAGCGTTCGCGGGCGTCTTTCGTGAGCGAGCCGTGGCCGCGCGACCGGATGGCCTCGAGGGCGGGGGAAGCCGCCGTAAGGCTCTCCAGGAGGAATTTGCGGATGCTGGATTCCGAGGTTGCGAAGATGGACTCCGCGGCCAGCAGACCGTCGCGGAATCCCTCGGGGAAGTCAGGCGGGGTGAAACTGCGGATGTCGCCGGGGAGTTCCGAGCACGAACGCGCCGCCAGGACCAGCTGGGTATTCAGGCGAAGCAGGAACCGCACGAACGCGAGATAGACGGAGACGTCGAAAGGAGGCTCCTCCCCGGTCTCGAAGACATGGGCGATCGAGGCGAGGTTCTCCTCGGCCTCAAGCAGCAGCGACCGGATGTCGCGCCAGAACTGCAGCCGGACCAGGTGGGAGCGATCGTCCGCCGGGGAATCCGGGAGACGGAACAGCGTCACGGCGCGGTCGAACGCCGCGTCGGCGCGCGCGAGCCACGGGGGCACGTTGATGGCGGTGAGCGAGCCGAATCCCCTGGCCTTGTCGTCGCCGAATCCGTCCGGCGAGGTCATGCGGAGCATGTTGCGCCGCACTTTTTCCAGACGCTGGCTTGTGCCTTTCGTTTCGGACATAGGCCCGGGGGATCCTCTCTTATCAGGTCCTTACTTCACGGCGTTGCCGGAGACCTGGATGTCGCGATAGAAGAAGAACAGGGTGGGGACGAGCCAGCCCGTGGTGCGCTCGCTCTGGACGTCCGTGATGGCGGAGGCGTTCAGTTTGCGGCGGGTGTTGCGGGTCAGGAACGAGATGGCGTTGCTGGTGTCGACGGTGTCGCTGAAGACAACGCACTTGCCGGGTTCGACGGAGCTGCCGGAGATCACGGGCAGACCGAAGACGTAGATTCCCCAGATGTCGGCGTTCACGTGCGCGATGGCTTCGGAGTCGCCGGAAGCGATCTTGACCTCGTTCGGGGTGGCGCCGATTTCGAAGGAGGAGCAGGCGGCGAGCACGGCTGCGGTGACGATGCCGGCGGCGAGAGCGGCGAATTTTTTCATCATGATGTGAAGTCCTTGTTGTTGAAGTGTGAATTCAGGTTGTTTTTCTGGTTGGTTAATGTGTTTTCTGACAATCTCTCACTATACAGTATCCCCGCGCATCGAAAAAGTCAAGACCCGTTTCCGGCGTTTCGGCGATTTTTTCCGCTTTTTATTGGGAAAGGCGCGCAGGTGCGCCCCCGTCGGCGGCGACGGTCAGGCTCCGGGCACGGGTTCGGCGAGGAAGACCGCGCCGTCCTCGAGCCTGCGGACGGAGAGCTTTTCGCCGTCGAAGAACCCGAACGTGGGCGGATTGTTCCGTTTCGGGAGCGAGACGGAGCCGGGATTGAAGAGCGTGACGCCCTCCGGGAGAATCCGGAGCTCGGGGATGTGCGTGTGGCCGTGGGCGAGCACGGTCCCCTGCGGCACGGGCGGAACGTTCGCGGCGTTCCACAGATGGCCGTGGGTGAGGAAGAACCTCCGGGTCTCGGTGAGGATCTCGGAGAAGTCGGCGAGGATGGGGAATTTGAGGAGGAACTGGTCGACGTCGGCGTCGCAGTTGCCGCGCACGGCCAGAATCTGCGTG
>JAFYBD010000095.1 GCA_017540385.1 Lentisphaeria bacterium | reverse complement strand
TATGAACTCAATGCCCCGGGCGTCCCGGCGGATGCGATGATCCCACAGCCATGACCTCGTGTCGCGCCAGAGGACGCCGACTGGCCGGGAGCGGCGGCCTTGATGCCGTCGGAGAAAACGAGCTTGTTCCCCTCGAAAACGGCGTTTCGCGGATTGGACGCGGAGCGCACCTTCGCCTGTATCTTGCCGGACGGCTCGCCCCCCCTACCCTTATTGGAATTACGGGGCGCAGCTATGCGAAAACAGAGGTGAACCCGCGGGGAACGATTGCACCTTCCGGTTTTTCGGCCCCAAAACGAAGAAAACTGGCATCAGACCCGTTTTTTTACGCGGGAAGGCTTGCTTTTTTCGCCGCGAAGGTGTATAGTTATCGCGTCTGTTGCATGGGGGTGTCCCGGTTTCGACTGGATACGCTGAACGTCAACTGCATACCGAGGATGATCGTTGGCCTCGTTAATCATCGGTCAATCCAATAACTGCGAACGAAGAGTACGCACTCGCTGCCTAATTAGCTGCGGCGACGTCTTCTCCCCGACGGGCGCTAGGGGAACAAGGCGACAATCCGCGTCCTGGTTCTTATGGTTCTTCCGCCGCCATGGAACGAGATTTCAGACGGAACAGTCGCAATGAAGCCCGTTTGCCGGCCCTCGGCGCGACGATAAGCTCCAAAGGCAAAACATGTATGTAGACGTTGCCGCAATGCTATCTCAGGACAGGGGTTCGACTCCCCTCACCTCCACCAATTTTAAGCTCAAAAATGGGCGTTTTGCCTCGTTTCTTCCCCGTTTTTGGCTGTTTTTCTCCCTTTTTCCTTGAAAAAACGTCCTTGAGGCTGTATATTGTGCCGTAATCTGCCATGCAGGTTGGACTACAATGATTATGAGGACCCGAAAAAGAGGACGTTCCACGACCGCCTACAAGTCTCAGACCGGCATCGACGCCGCCACCTTCATCTGCTCCATTGGCGACGGCGCGGGCATCGAATCCTGAAGCAACTTCATTCAATATCCGTCATGAGCTCGAAATCCCATCGCCTGTCCGCCCGCATCGCGGGAGCCGCACTTCTGCTCGGAACCGTCTGCGCCGCCGTGTGCGGCTGTGAAATCACGGACGGAGACGGCATGGAACGGGTCGTGTGCCCCGCCGTTCCCGCCGAGGCGAAGAGCGTGCCGGAGGACCAGACCGCGGAATCGACGCGCATGTTCGACGGCGGCGTATCCGTGCTGGATTTCGGGCGGGACGCCTACTGCCACCTGACCTTGACTTTGAAGTCGGAACAGGAAGGCAGACTGGAAGTCCTCGTCGGCGAGGTCCTGAAGCAAAACGGGCGGATTGAGGAGAATCCCGGCGGTTCGCGCATCTGCTATAAGGAGACGCTGACCGTGAAGCCGGGCGAGGCCGACTACCTGATGAAGTTCCCGCCGCACAAAAATCCCTACGGCGGGATGTCGCGCCCGCAGACGCCCGAGATCGCACCGTTCCGGTATGTGGAAATCCGCAATCCGGGCGGCGTCGAGGTCGTGAAAGTCGTCCGCACGGCGCATTTCCCGGAGTTCGACGACGACGCTTCGGCGTTCGAGTGCGACAATCCCGAGCTCGTGAAAGTCTGGGTTTTCTGCAAATACTCGGTGAAGGCGTGCGTGCCGTTCGGGCTGTACATCGACGGCAATCGCGAGCGCATGCCCTACGAGGCGGACAGCTACGTTACCGCGCTGAGCCATTTTGCCGTGGATGCGAACTACGCCGCCTGCCGCGCGTCCATCGAATGGTCACTCGACAATCCCACCTGGCCCACCGAATGGCGTCTGCTCATGCCCGAGCTCGTGAAGGTCTACCTGCTGTACAGCGGCGACTTTGACACCGTGCGCGGCTGGTATGACCGCCTGAAGCCCTTCCTGCTCTCCGGCAGCCTCGACGAAAACGGTTTCCTGACCGCGAAACGTCTCCCGGACGGCGTCCGTGACATCGTGGACTGGCCGGAGAAGGAGCGCGACGGCTACGAGATGAAGGACGTGAACTTCGTTCCGAACGCGTTCCGGCATCTCGCCCTGCTGGACATGGCGTATTTGGCCGAGCAGACCGGAAACGCCGCTGACGCGACCGCATACCGTGCGGAAGCCGAGGTGTTGAACGACAAACTGCATGAGGTCATGTTCGACGGTTCGCTTTTCGTGGATTCCCCCGGCTCGAAACATCATTCCGTTCATTCGCAGATGGCCGCAGTCTGCACCGGCGTGATCCGCGAGGAGGAAAAGGCCGCCGTCGAGGAGTTTCTGAAGGGAAAGGACATGGCGTGCAGCGTGTACGGCGCGCAGTATTTGCTCGACGCCTGTTTCGAGCTCGGACTCGGCGAACACGCCGTGGAGCTCATGACTTCGGACTCCCTCCGCAGCTGGCGGAACATGCTCCGCGCAGGCGCCACCGTGACCATGGAGGCGTGGGACAATTCCGTGAAGCCGAATCAGGACTGGAACCATTCCTGGTCCACCGCTCCGGCGAACGTCGTTGCACGGCGGCTTTTCGGCATCCGTCCGCTTGCGCCGGGATTCGCGGAATTCTGCATCGAGCCGGATTTGAGCGTACTGAAGAACGGCTTCTACCGTCAGCCGACCCCGCTCGGCCCGATCGAGGTCACGGTGAAGGACGGCCAAATATCCAAAGTGAGATATCCGAAGCAGTTGAAGAGCACGCTGGAGGGCCCCCGGCTGCTCTTTTACTAAAAGGCACCTCCGCAGATGACGATGTGCTCTATCTTTACAACCGAAGAGCCTTAAAAATGCTCCCGTCAAACAAAAATCCGCCTCTTCCCGCCGTTTCTCACCCGCCCCCTTTCTTCCGGTCGGCGATAATCCGCCCAGTTCCTGCCCGGCCCAGTCTGGCGGTAGCCGCGATTTCAACCCTCATAAAACCCGGGTTGTCAGTTCGCCTGCCTGCGTGCCTGT
>JAFYBD010000094.1 GCA_017540385.1 Lentisphaeria bacterium | reverse complement strand
TCCGTTTTGGATTTCAAGTGATCACATATCAGATATACGCGTTGTTCCCACCTCCACGACACGTCCGTCGGTGAAGTGCAGGACAAGAAGTTCTCTTTCGGAAAAGGGAAACGATGACCTTGATACCTTCATTTCGTCCAGTTGCCATGTGTCACTGTTCTTCAATACGGCCGCGCTTTTTGCTTCCGTGAGCGTTTTGAATTCGCAGCCGCAGAAGTGTTTAGTGCCGTATTGGCTGGTCTCCTCTACGTAGAGAAACAGTTCGCCGTTATGTCCGAGGGGGCATTTGGCGAACGCCTGCGTCAGGACCTCGTCCTTCGTCATGCCGACCAGTGCGGCGGGATCCAGATGATGCTTCTTTTCTTTCGAGCCGCAGCCCGTGAGCAGGAAGACGCACGAAAGCATGAGAAACAACAGTCTTTTGTACATCGTCCGCTCCTTTGCTGGATTTGAGGGTAAAGATCAGCGCAGTTTCATCGTCGCCGCGCCCGCGAGCGCGAAGAGTCCCGCGAGGATCCAGAACCGCGTCACGATCTGCGTTTCCGTCCAGCCGAGCTGTTCGAAATGGTGATGGATCGGGGTGCATTTGAAGATGCGTTTCCCGGTCAGCTTGAAGCTGGTCACCTGCATGATGACGGACGCGATCTCCATTACGAAGACGCCGCCCACGAGGATGAGCAGCAGTTCCTGGTTCACGAGGATGGAGATGAACCCGATGATGCCGCCGAGCGCGAGGCTGCCGGTGTCGCCCATGAACATCGACGCGGGCTTGCAGTTGTGCCACAGGAATCCGACGCACGCGCCGATGATCGCGGCCGCGAACACGACGATTTCGGCGCCGTTGCGGATGAACGGCAGATCGAGGTGCGAGGCGAAGATCGAGTTCGTGCACAGGTAGGCGATCAGCGCGTAGGTCATCATGCACCAGATCGTGCAGCCCGTCGCGAGCCCGTCCTTCCCGTCCGTCAGGTTCACGGCGTTGGACGTGCCGACCAGCACGAACACCGCGAACGCCACGGCCACGGGGTAGGGCATGGTCCAGACCGGTTCCTTGATGAACGGCACATAGAGCTGGCAGAAGGAATTGGCGATCTCGGGCGTGAGGTGGGAATAGACGAGGATCGCCATGATGGAGACGGCGAACTGGCAGACGAGCTTGTACTTCGCGGACACGCCGTCCTTCTTGCTCTTGATCTTCGTGAAGTCGTCGATGAACCCGATGGCGCTGAACGCCGTGAGCGTGAGCAGGAAGAGCAGGAGCAGACGGTTCGTCAGGTCGCCCCACAGCAGCGTCGCCAGGATGATGCTCGCCACCACCAGCAGTCCGCCCATGCTCGGCGTCTTGTCCTTCGAGTGGTCCACGAACTGTTCGGCCACGATCCCCTCGAGTCTCGGCGGTGCCACGGCCCGTTTCAGCAGCTTCACCGTCGTCTTGCCCAGCAGGATTCCCAGCAGCGTCGCCGTAATGAGCGCGGCCGCGGCGCGGAATGTGAAGTAGTTGAACAGACGGAGGGGCGTGTTTTCGAAGTCGGGGACGAGGGAGATGAGGTAATACAGCATGGGACCTGGGACCGTGGTGAAGTTTTTTTGAAAAAAAGCGGGTGCTTGATTTGCTGCGGATTATTATACATCGAATCGGACAAAAAGCAAGGGCATTTCGCGTTCCTTTCGCCCTTTTTTTCAGCCATTTTCCACGACCCGCCGGACGCCGGGTCGCGTTTGACTTCATGCCGGACCGTGCTATTGTAACGCGGAAGGCATTTCCGGGGAGGGGCGGCCGCGTCGTCGCGGCGCACGGACCCTTTCTCCGGTTCCCAGATCAACAACACAACCGGGAGGGGTTACCATGGGAGATCAAACGAAAAAACTCGGCGTCATGATGCTCGCCGCGCTCGTCGTGAGCGCCATGATCGGGGGCGGTATCTTCAGTCTGCCTCAGAATATGTCGCAAGGGGCTGGCGCGGGAGCCGTCCTGATCGCCTGGATCATCACGGGCGTCGGCATCTTTTTCCTCGCGAATACGTTCCGCATCCTCGCGGACGCCAGGCCGGACGCCACCACCGGCATCTACGCCTACGCGCGCCTCGGATTCGGCAGGTTCGCCGGGTTCCAGATGGCATGGTGCTACTGGCTGTGCAACATCTTCGGGAACGTGGCGTACGCGGTCCTGCTGATGGATTCGCTCGACTACTTCTTCCCCGGCTGGTTCACGCACGGGAACAACATCCCGTCGATCATCGGCGGCTCCTGCGTGATCTGGCTCATGAACTATCTCGTCCTGCGCGGCGTGCGGCAGGCGGCGTTCCTGAACGTCGTCGGCACCATCTGCAAGCTCGTGCCGATCCTGCTCTTCATCGTCGTGATGATCTTCGTCTTCAGAATGGACACGTTCCGCTTCGACTTCTGGGGCCGGGCGTTCTCGAAGGCCCTCGCGGACAAGCCCCTCGGCGGCATCATGCCCCAGATCAAGTCCACCATGCTCGTCACGCTATGGGCGTTCATCGGCATCGAGGGCGCGGTCGTCATCTCCGGCCGGGCGAAGAGCCAGAACGACGTCGGCAGGGCCACCGTGCTCGGTTTCTTCGCCTGCCTGACCGTCTATTTCCTGCTCTCCATGCTGCCTTTCGGCTACATGTCCCAGGGGCATCTGGCCGCCCTCGAGAATCCCTCAACCGCCCCGATCCTCGCGAAGATCGTCGGTCCCTGGGGCGGATGGGTCATGAACCTCGGCGTGATCGTGGCGCTCCTGACCAGCTGGCTCGCTTTCACCATCATGATCGCGCAGATACCCTACGCAGCTGCGCTCGACGGCACGTTCCCGCGTTTCTTCCGCAGGACCAACGACCACGAGAGCCCCGCCGCGTCCCTCTGGGTCACCAGCGGCCTCATGCAGCTCGCCATGATCTTCGTCTATTTCGAAAACAACGCGTGGAACACGATGCTCTCCGTGACCTCGGTCATGATCCTGCCGCCGTACCTCGCGTGCACCGCATATCTTTGGAAACTCTGCGCGACGCGCGATTATCCCGGCGGGCTCCAGGTGAAACGCCCCTTCGCGTATCTCTGCGGCGTCGCCGGCACCCTGTACGCCCTGTGGATGATCTACGCCGCCGGACTCTCCTACCTCATGATGGCGTTCTGCTTCCTCGTGATCGGCATCCCGGTCTACATGAAGGCGTGCGCCCAGTCCCGCGAGGACAGCGCCGATCCGAAAGCCGCCGGGCAGCCGTCCTTTACGCCGATCGAGGCCGCCTGCGCGATCGTGATGGTCATCGTGGCCCTCGTCGCCATCCTGCTCGCCGTGAACGGCACGATCAAACTCTGAACTCGTCCAGCATCCATTCAACCGGAAAAAAGGAGACTACCGCATGAATACCGAACTTCAGACCAGACAGGTCCTCATCGTCGAGGACGTCCTATCCGGCGAGAATCAGGCCCTGCACGGCGCGCTCGACCGTCTCGCGCAGGCCCTGACCGACCGGAACATCGCCGTTCACTTCGCCGCCGGAGTCTGCGAGGCCTATCCGCTCGCCGCGACCAATATGGACCTCGACGCGTTCCTCGTCGCCACCGACATGGCGTACTCCGGCGAGGGCGACCGCCCCGCGATCGACCTGCTCCGCCACATCCGCGAACGCCAGGCCGGCGTGCCCGTCTTCCTGCTCGCGGACCGTTCCGGTACCAGCCGCCACCTCGACGAATCCCTGATGGAGCTTGCCAACGAGTTCGTCTGGATCTTCGAGGACAGCCCGGTCTTCATCGCCGGGCGTGTCGAGGCCGCCATCTGCCGGTGGCGCTCGAATCTGCTGCCGCCTCTCATGCAGGCCATCTGGGACTACAATGAATCGCATCACGAGTATTCCTGGGCCGCTCCCGGTCACCAGGGCGGCGTCGGCTTCACGAAATCGCCCGAGGGAAAGAAGTTCTACGACTTCTACGGCGAAAACCTCTTCCGCACGGACACCGGCATCGAACGCGGCTCCATCGGCTCGCTCCTCGACCACGAGGGAGCGTTCGAGAAGAGCGAAGCCATGGCCGCGAAGGTCTTCGGGACGGACCGGTCCTATTCGGTCGTCGTCGGCACCTCGGGCAGCAACCGCACCGTGATCCAGGCCGTGCTCACGGACGCCGACGTGGCCGTGTGCGACCGGAACTGCCACAAATCCATCGAGCAGGGCCTCATCATGACCGGAGCCTCGCCGGTCTACATGATCCCCACGCGCAACCGCTACGGCATCATCGGCCCCATTCACAGGTCCGAGATGACCCCGGACGCCATCCGCGCCAAGATCGCCGCCAGCCCCATCGCGCCGAAAGGGGCGAAGCCGGCCTACGCGGTCGTCACGAACTGCACCTACGACGGCCTCTGCTACAACAGCGAAAAGGTCGAATCCGAGCTCGCACAGTCCGTCGACGCGATCCACATGGACGAGGCCTGGTACGGTTACGCCCGCTTCAATCCGATCTACGCCGACCACTTCGCCATGCGCGGCGCGCCGCCCGAATCCCGTACCGGGCCCACCGTCTTCGCCACACACTCCACGCACAAACTCCTGAACGCGCTTTCCCAGGCGTCCTACATTCACGTCCGCGAGGGACGCCGTCCGGTCCCGTTCGAGCGGTTCAACCAGTCCTACATGCTCCACGCCACCACGTCCCCGCTCTACGCCATCTGCGCCTCGAACGACGTTGCCGCCGCCATGATGGGCCGCTGCGGACGTTCCCTCACGCGCGAGGTCATCGAGGAGGCCGTCGATTTCCGCCAGGCGCTCGCCCGCATCTGCACCGAAGCCGAGCAGGATCACGACTGGTTCTTCAAGCCCTGGAACGCCCCGACCGTGACCGACCGCAAGACCGGGCGGTCCTACGCGTTCGCCGAGGCTCCGCGCGAACTGCTCGTGACCGACCAGAGATGCTGGCGCATCGAGAACGGCGATTCGTGGCACGGATTCGCCGACCTCGAGGAGAACTGGGTGATGCTCGACCCGATCAAGGTCAGCATCCTCACGCCCGGCATGGGCGACGACGGCACGGTCCTCGACCGCGGCGTGCCTGCTGCGCTGGTGTCGTATTATCTCTACCGCGAGGGCATTGTCCCCACGCGCACCACCGATTTCCAGATCATGTTCCTCTTCTCCATGGGCATCACGAAGGGCAAATGGGGCACGCTCCTGAATACGCTCCTGAACTTCAAGCGCATGTACCGGGCGAACGCCCCCGTGGCGGACGTCTTCCCGGACCTCGCCGCCGCGTGGCCCGACAGATACGGCAAGGACGGCGTGCGGACCCTTTCCGACAGGATGTTCCGCTACATCCGCGAGAAGACTCCGGAGGCCATGCTCGACAGGGCGTTCCGCGAGCTCCCGCACCAGGTCCTCACCCCGCGCGAGGCGTACCGCCACATCGTGACCGGCCATGTCGAACAGGTCCCGTCCACCGCGCTCGCCGGACGCGTCGCGGCGTGTTCCGTGATCCCTTATCCGCCGGGCATCCCGATGCTCATGTCGGGCGAGGCCTTCGGCGGCGACGACTGTCCGCAGATCCAGTACCTGAAACAGCTCGAGTTCTGGGACGCGGAGTTCCCTGGATTCGAACACGTCACCGAGGGCGCTGAGTCCGTCGACGGCGTCTATCACGTGATGTGCGTGAAGCCCTGACCGGTTGATTCCCGTGCCATGATCTTCTCCGGCGGATCTTGCCCTCTCCGATTCCGCCGGAGAATCCCGCTCCCGCCGTTTTCTTCCTGTCCGACGAAGACGGCGGGATCATTTTTCACAGGCTTTTCGTCGGTTTTTGTCCCCTCGTAACGTTTTTAACCGTTTTTTTCCGCGGAAAACGCATCGGAACCCCACTTTTTTTTGTTTTTTTTCGGTTTTCCCCTTTTTTTTTCTTTTTTATGCGTTATCTTTACCGTTAGGGTTTTTGCCTTTCGGCAGGAACGTTCACATATCACTTTTGGAATTTGCTGTGAAAACGAGGTTGCGCCGCCTGAAAACGGCACGGCCCGCAAACGACTTCCGCTCCGCGGATTGATTGGGTAATATGGCTTGGAGTTTGGACAAATCGAGGACTGCCGTCTTCTGGAGTGCGCCCCGCGCGCTTCGCTGCCGCTGTTTTCTCGTTTGATACCGGGCGTCGGTCTTTTCCGCGTCCGGGTTCCTTTTCCGTCCTGTTTCCCGCTTCTTCCCGGGCGGGTCGCGCACGTTCTCGCGGCTTCGCAGAAACGTTGTGTTCATGAACGACAGACAGACAGCCGGTCCGGTGGAAAATGTGGCCGGGACGCCCTCGATGGCGTCTCCCGGGACGTTCTCCGTCCGTGACCGCAAACGGGCTCTCCGGCGCGAGATCCTCGCGCTGCGCCGTGCCATGCCCCCGGAGGATCGCTCCCGGGCGGACGACGCCATCAACCGGAAGCTCCTGGAAATCGTCCGGGCGGAACAGCCGCCCGCGCTCGTCGCATACATCAGCGACGGCACCGAACCCGACCTCACGCCGGTCCTGCGCTATGCGCTCGACTCCGGCGTCCCCCTCTGCCTGCCCCGGTTTGACGAAACCGGCGCGTATTCCATCGTGACGGTGCGTTCCCTGGTGTTTCCGGCGTCCCACTGGGGCATCCCGGAACCCGCCGCCGATTCCCCGGCGGCTCCTCCCGAGCTGCTTGCAAAAGCCCTGTGGCTGGTTCCCGGCGTGGCGTTCGATCCCGCCTGCCATCGTCTCGGACGTGGCAAAGGCGTGTACGACCGTCTGCTCGCGCAGGGAGCCGGAAAGACCATCGGTATTTTTTACGAACTCCAGAGATGCCCGGTTTTGCCCTGTGAACCCACGGACATGCCGCTCGGCGCCGTCGTCACGGAATCCGGCCTCTCTGGCTGCAACAACACTGTCAGGAGTTAGTTCCCATGCTTTCTACCATCATCATCGCCGCCTCCTACACATGGAGGGATTATATTGAATTGATCATCGGTTGTGTGATCGGCATCGCCATCGTGGAGATCATCGTTTTCATCCTTTCCAAGCATGGCAAGACCAAAGCCTCCCGCGACGCAGCGAAAGTCAGGGAGGACGCCCAGCGCGAAGCCTCCCAGATCCTTCGCGAAGCGCGCGTGACCGCGAAGAGCGACGCGCTCAAGATCAAGGACGACGCCCTCAAGATCAAGGACGAAGTCGAAAACGAGATCAAGGAGCGCCGCCGCGAGATCGCGCAGCAGGAGAAACGCCTCGCCCAGAAAGAGGAAAACCTCGACCGCAAGAACGATTCCCTCGACGCGAAGATCAAGAACAACGAGAAAAAGGAAGCCGAACTCGTCCAGCAGCGCGATCGCCTCGCCGCGAAGGAAGAGGAACTGAAGAACACCATCGACCGCCAGATCGACGAACTCGAACGCATCGCCGGTCTCGACCGCGAGACCGCCCGCAACATGATCCTCGAGAAGCTCAAAGGCGAGGTCGAAAACGAATCCGGCCTCCTCATCCGCAACATCGTCGAGGACGCACGCCAGCGCGCCGAACGCGAATCCCAGCAGCTCCTCGCCTACGCCATTCAGCGTTATGCCGGCGACTGCACCTACGAACGCACCACCGCCACCATCCCGCTTCCCAACGACGAGATGAAGGGCCGCATCATCGGCCGCGAAGGCCGCAACATCCGCGCGCTCGAAGCCGCCACCGGCGTGAACATCCTCATCGACGACACCCCGGAAGCCGTCGTCATCAGCTGTTTCGACCCCGTCCGCAAGGAAGTCGCACGCCGCATGATGGAGAAGCTCATCGGCGACGGCCGCATCCATCCGACCCGCATCGAGGAACTCGTGAAGAAGATGCGCAAGGAAGTCGACGAGGACATCTTCAACGCCGGCGAACAGGCCGTGCTCGACTGTGGTCTGCAGGGCGTCCCGAAGCCGCTCATCATCCTCATCGGCACCCTCCAGTTCCGCTACAGTTTCTCCCAGAACGTGCTGAAGCACTCCATCGAGACTTCCGCCTTCATGGGCGCGATCGCCGCCGAACTCGGCCTGGACGAACAGCGCGCCCGCCGCATCGGTCTCTTCCACGACATCGGCAAGGCCGTCGACCACGAGGTCGAGGGCACGCACGCCCAGATCGGCGCCGACCTCCTGCGCAAGTACGGCGAGAACAAGGACGTCATCAACGCCGTCGCCGCCCACCACGGCGAAGTCGAGGCCACCAGCATCTACGCCATCCTCGCCAACGCCTGCGACGCCCTCAGCGCTTCCCGCCCCGGCGCGCGCAGCGAGACCACCGAACTCTACCTCAAGCGCCTCGAACAGCTCGAGTCCATTGCGAAGGATTTCCCCGGCGTCGAGACCTGCTAC
>JAFYBD010000093.1 GCA_017540385.1 Lentisphaeria bacterium | reverse complement strand
GTCCTGGGCGAACGCGACGATGGCGCTCAGGCACAGGACGGCTGCCAGCAGGCAGAGCAGGATGTTCCGGCGGGGACGGGTCATGACGGAATCCGCAGCTCCTTTTTCCAGAATGTGACCTGCGAAGCGACCTGTTTGAACCCGGTCGCGCCGAAGACGTCGCGCCCCTCGACCGCATGGGCCGGGGAGAAGAGTTTCAGCATGGAGGCATCGGCCTCCGGGAACACGCTCTTCATCTCTTTCAGCGTGAGCGTGTTCAGCGGCTTGCCCTTGTCGGCGGCGAATTTCACCAGCGCGCCGACCTTGTGGTGCGCGAAGCGGAACGGCACGCCCTTGCGGACGAGCGCTTCGGCGAGGTCCGTGGCCATCAGTCCGGGGTCGGAGGCGGCGTTCAGCATGGCGTCCTTGTTGACCTTCATCGAGTCGATCATGGCCGGATAGACGCTGAGGACGGCGTGGACGGTGTCGAGCGCGTCGAAGAGCGGTTCCTTGTCCTCCTGGAGGTCGCGGTTGTAGGTCAGCGGGAGGCCTTTGCAGATGGTCAGGAGCGCGGTGAGGTCGCCGTAGATGCGGCCGGTCTTGCCGCGGGAGAGCTCGGCGATATCCGGGTTTTTCTTCTGCGGCATCAGGCTGGACCCGGTGCAGAAGGCGTCGCCGAACGTGACGAACGAGAATTCCTGGGACATCCAGAGGATCAGGTCCTCCGAGAGGCGCGACACGTGCATGGCGAAAATGGCGAGCGCGGCGAGGAGTTCGCAGGCGAAATCGCGGTCGGCCACGGCGTCCATGCTGTTCCGCGTCATCTTCGGGAATTTCAGACGCCGGCGGACGAATTCGCGGTCGATGGGGAGCGTGGTGCCCGCGATGGCCCCGGACCCGAGCGGCATCACGTTGATGCGTTTGCGGGCGTCCTGAAGGCGTTCCAGGTCGCGTGCGAACATCTCGACGTAGGCGAGCAGATGGTGCGCGAGCAGGACGGGCTGGGCGTGCTGCATGTGGGTGAAGCCGGGCATGATGGTGCGCTTGTGCTCGTCGGCCTTCTTCACCAGGGACTTCTGGAGGGAGCGGATCTCCTTGGCGAGGTCGTCGATCTCGTCGCGCAGATACAGACGGATGTCGAGCGCGATCTGGTCGTTGCGGCTGCGTGCCGTGTGAACGCGCGCGCCCTCGGGGCCGAGGGCCTCGGTGAGGGCGGTCTCGATGTGCATGTGGATGTCTTCGAGCTCGACCTTGAACTCCATGCGGCCTTCGGCGATGCGGCGTTTCAGGACCGCCAGCTTGCGGCAGATGGCGTCGGCGGATTCCTTCGGGATGATCCCGGCGGCTCCGAGCATGGCGGCGTGTGCCATGCTGCCGGCGATATCGTGCTTGTAGAGACGTTTGTCGTAGGAGATGGACTGCGTGAAATCCTGTACGCTGCGTTGCGTTTGTTCGGCGAATCTGCCGCCCCAGAGAGCCATGGCGAACCTCGTGTTATGTCCAGCAAGTGTGTTTCGGAAAAAAAGTTCTTAAAGAGAATATAGCACAGGAATCGATTTCATCAAAGCCCTTTTCGCGTTTTTCCCGCTTTTTTCGCGTTCTTTTTCCGCGCGGAGGGGCGTTTCCCGGTGTTTTCCCGGTTTTTCCGCTTGACAAACCGGCTCCCCGCGGATATTGTATCGGTATGATTATGCAACGCTGATTTCCAACAGGAAAGACCCGACATGAACAGCATCCTCCAAGTCATCAAGAGCGCGTCCCTCGTCAGGGCGTCCGACATCTTCCTTTCGGCCGGGAAAAAGCCGTTCGTCCGAATCCGCGGCGTGATCCGCCCCGCTGAAAACCCCGTCCCCGTCGCGGCGGAGTCGATCGACGCGTTCCGCAGGACGGTCATCGGGGACCGCGGCGAGCCGGTCTACGCGGCCACCGGGTCGTTCGACGCGTCCTGGAGGCTCCCGGACGGCGGCCGCATCCGCGTGAACTTCTTCCAGACCATCGGGGGGCCGTCGGCGGCGATCCGGCCGATCCTGAGCGGAGACGACATGGAGGTCGCCAGGCTCAATCTGCCGCCGCTGCTCGACAAGCTCGGGGAAGCGCCCCGGGGTCTGATCCTGATCGCGGGCACCACCGGCAGCGGCAAATCCACCACGCTCGCGGCCATGATCAACCACATCAACCGCGTCATGCAGAAACACATCCTCACGCTCGAGGATCCGATCGAATTCGTGTATTCCGACCGGAAATCGGTCGTTTCCCAGCGTGAAATCGACACGGCCAACCAGGGCGGATTCTCCGGGGCGCTGAGGAGCGCCCTGCGCGAAAACCCGGACGTGATCGTGATCGGGGAAATGCGCGACACGGAAACGATCGCCACGGCCGTGAACGCCGCGCTCACCGGGCACCTCGTCATCAGCACCGTCCACACCTCGGGCTCCGTTCAGGCGGTCGAACGCATCGTGAACATGTTCCCGGACGACGGACGCGAGCAGATCGCGACCGACCTGGGGGCCGCGCTGAACGGCATCGTGTCGCAGCGGCTGATCCCGGCGAAGGGTTCGGACGGCATGATCCCCGCCGTGGAAATCCTGCTCGGCACGGCGCTGGTGCGAAAGCTCGTAGCCGCGCGGGACTACGTCTCGCTCGACGACGCGCTCCGCAGCAATACCGAGTCCGGCATGCTCCCGTTCAACCGCTCCATCTTCCGGTTGTACCAGACCGGGAAGATCGAGCTCGCGGACGCGCGGAACGCCGCCGACAACACGGACGAATTCGATCTGCTGGTGAAGGGCATGGAGAGCGGCGTCGACGCCTTCCGCAGCCATTACGGGGCCAAGCTCGACGGTGCGACGGACGAATCCGTCGTGGACATGCGGACGCTCTTCCTGGCCGCCATGCACGTGAAGGCCAGCGACCTCATCCTGTCCACGGGGGTCCGGCCCACGCTCAGGATCAACGGCGAACTGCGCGAACTCGACATGCCGGTGCTGGACAACGACGACGTGCGGCGGCTGCTGTATAGCGTCATCAACCAGCGCCAGCGCGTGGAGCTCGAGGAGAAACGCGAGCTCGATTTCGCGCTGTCGGTCGATTTCACCGAGCAGATCAAACAGCCCGGCTCGCGGTTCCGCGTGAACGCGTTCTACCAGCGCGGCTCGCTCGGCATGGTCGCCCGCGTGGTGAACGCCCGGATCCCGTCGCCGGAAGAACTCGGCCTGCCGGAAATCATCTCCAGCCTGTGCTCGAAACGCCAGGGGCTCATCCTCATGACCGGTCCGACCGGAAGCGGCAAATCCACCACGCTCGCGTCGCTGCTCGACGTCATCAACCGCACGCGGAACGTCCACATAATCACCATTGAGGACCCCATCGAGTACGTTCACAAGAACATCAACTCGATCATCGAACAGCGCGAACTGCACTCCGACACGCTGAGTTTCGCCTCCGCCCTCAAATACGCCCTGCGCGAGGCCCCGGACGTCATCATGGTCGGCGAAATGCGCGACCCGGAGACCATCGCGGCCGCGCTCACCGCCGCGGAGACCGGCCACCTCGTCTTCGCCACGATCCACACGAACAGCGCGCCGCAGACGATCGACCGCATCGTGGATTCGTTCCCGATGTACCAGCAGAACCAGATCCGGCTTCAGCTCGCGGGGACCCTGCTGGCGGTCATTTCCCAGCGGCTCGTCCCGAGCATCGACGGCTCCGCCAGGTTCGCGGCGTTCGAGATCATGATCGGGACTCCGCCCGTGCAGGCGCTCGTGCGGGACGGCAAGACGCATCAGCTGCAGTCGGTGATCGAAACGAGCCTGAAGGACGGCATGTGCACGCTGCAGCGTTCGCTGGAAAACCTCTGCGCCGACGGGCTGATCTCGAAGGAAGAGGCGAAGCGGTTCACGGCCGACTACAAGCAGATCGGCAGCCACTGACGGCGAAGCGACGCATTGTCGGGGGAGATCCCGCTCAGGATTTGCGGATCAGAGAGTAGTTCTGAAGCAGGAAGAGCGGGTCGTAGGAGCGTTTCGCCTGACGCAGCCCCGGGATGCCGAGGTCCTGCTCGCGGTTGATGAGGCAGGCGCGCCCCTGAAGCGCCACGGCGGTCTTGTGCGTGATAAACTGCGACGCGCCCTTGTATTCGTAGCGCGTCTTCTCGAAGTGAACGGTCCAGAGGTCCGGCGAAACAGGGCTGTAAACGGCGAACGACACCACGCGTCCGCCCGCCCTCAGCACGAGCCCCTCGACCGGGAGCGATTCGAAATGCTCCGCGAGCATCCGGATGGCGGCGGCTTCGTGCGCGGCTTCGACCGAGACGGGCTGTTCCTGCGCGGCGAACCAGTCGTCCTGCACGGCCAGAGCCTCGGGGAGATTGGCGCGGGTGAGCGGTTCCAGCGCGGCGTCCGGGTAATCCTCGCAGAACTGCGCGATGAGGTTGCGTTTCTTCGAGAGGAGTTTGCCGTGGAGTCCGACGAGCGCGTCCACGCAGTAGATGTATTCGTCGTAGCGATCGTCCATGCGTTCGGCGGAGAACCGCGTCCCGACGTCCGGGAACGTCTTCAGGTATTCGAGGTCGACGTGGTCGAACGAGCCGCTGTAGCCCGCCCGGATCAGGCGGTCGGAGACGGCGAGGAGTTCGTCGGGCTTCGGCCCCCTCGCGCCGCCCGGAGCGAACATCAGGATGTCCGCCCCGCACAGCAGCAGATAGAGGTGCGAGCCCACGAAACGCCAGCACGGGCGGTAGGTCCCGCTCCAAAGGAAGAGATTCGTGAACGCGAATTCGCAGCTCTGGCGGCCGGAGGCGAGCAGGAACGGCGCGAGGACGTCGCGGTCGTCGAGCGTGAGCGGGGTGAATCCCTCCGGCAGGGGGCGTTCGGGTGTCATGGCGCAACCTCCCCAGGTTTGAGGGCGAACCGGAACGGCGTGTGGCCGGTCATGGGTTCCCCTCCGGCGGATTGGTAAAGACTTTCGGTGCCGGGGACGCCGATGCAGACGATCCAGTCGATCCCGAACGTCGCGAGGTGTTCCGCGAGGGCGGAGACGAGGCGGCGGCCGATGCCCTGGCGGCGGTGATCCGGGCGGACCACCACGTCCAGGATATACGCGTCGCTCACGCCGTCGGAAAGCGCCCGGGCCATGCCGAGGAGCCGTCCGGCGGGATCGAAAGCCGCGGAGACCGCGAACGAATTCGCGATCATGGCGTCAAGCTGCGGAGCCGGGTCGTCCTGCGCGAACCATCCTGCGGCGCGGTAGAGGGCGAGGACCTCCGCGCGCGGGAGGTCCTTCGTGACCGCGAACGTGACTTGCGGCGGTCTGGGATCGGGATCCATACGGAGCGGACGCGGGATTACATGCCGTCCGCGACGACCCGCGCGAATTCGGAGCAGCGGAGTTCCACCGCGCCCTCCATCTGACGGGCGAAGTCGTAGGTGACGTGCCTGGACGCGATGGCGCGTTCGATGCCGCGGATGACGAGGTCCGCGGCTTCGGTCCATCCGATGTGGCGGAGGAGCATTTCGCCGGAGAGCGCGAGGGAGCAGGGATTGACCTTGTCGAGGCCCTTGTACTTCGGGGCGGTGCCGTGCGTGGCTTCGAAGATGGCCATGCCGTCGGAGTAGTTGATGTTCGCGCCGGGGGCGATGCCGATGCCGCCCACGCTGGCGGCGAGCGCGTCGGACACGTAGTCGCCGTTCAGGTTCATCGTGGCGATCACGTCGTATTCGGCCGGACGGGTCAGGATCTGCTGGAGGAATGCGTCGCAGATGCAGTCCTTGACGAGGATCTTTCCCTCGGGGACCACGCCGCCGCACTCATCCCAGGTCACGGTCTGCTCCGGGAACTCGCGTTTCGCGAGCGCGTAGCCCCAGTCGCGGAAACCGCCCTCGGTGAACTTCATGATGTTGCCCTTGTGGACGAACGTGACGCTCTTGCGGTGATTGTCCACGGCGTAGCGGATGGCGGCGCGGATGAGGCGTTCGGAGCCCTCTTTCGAGACCGGCTTCACGCCGATGGCGGAGGTCTCCGGGAAGCGGATCTTGGAGACGCCCATTTCGTTCTGGAGGAACGAGACGACTTTCTGCACCTCAGGGGTGCCGGAGGCCCATTCGATGCCGGCGTAGATGTCCTCGGTATTCTCGCGGAAGACGACCATGTCGGTGAGCTCGGGGTGCTTCACCGGGGACGGGACGCCCTGGAAATAGCGGACCGGGCGGAGGCAGACGTAGAGGTCGAGCTTCTGGCGGAGGGTCACGTTCAGGGAGCGGATGCCCTTTCCGACCGGAGTCGTGAGCGGTCCCTTGATGGCGATGCGGTGCTCCGCGATGGCGTCGAGGGTTTCGTCGGGGAGCCAGACGCCCTCGCCGTAGACTTCGCAGGATTTTTCGCCGGCGAAGACTTCCATCCAGGCGATTTTGCGCTTGCCGCCGTAGGCTTTTTCGATGGCGGTGTTCCAGATGTGCATGGAGGCCTTCGTGATGTCCGGGCCGATGCCGTCGCCCTCGATGAACGGGATGATCGGCTGGTCGGGGACGTTGAGACTGCCGTCGGGATTCGCAGTGATGCGGTCGCCGTCGACCGGACGGATTTTCTGATAGCTCATGAATGATCCTTTATGAGGTTGAGGAACGAAACGGTTTCCGAAACGAGGATGGGGTCGAGGCCGACTGCGTAGACGCGGACGGCCAGGTCGTAGACGGCGGGTTCGCCGTCGGGGCGGACGGTGCGGGGGTTCACGATGCGCATCTGTTTCAGGTCGAGGGTATTGAAACCGGCCTTGATGGAGTGGCGGACGCCCTCGATCATGGTCATGCCGTCGATGTGCTGCTCCACGATGATCGTGGTGCCGCAGTCGCAGTTCAGCTCCAGGGTCTGGTCGATGACGACCTGACCGGACTCCGGCTGCCATTCGGTCCGGTTGACAAGTTTCTCGATTCTGAGGTTGATCGGCATAATCGGTCGCCTTATGAACGAGGAGTCACTTCAGCCCGAGCACGTCCTGCATGTCGTAGTAACCGGCGGACGCGCCGGAAAGCCACTTGGCGGCCCGGAGCGCGCCGCGGGCGAACGTCATGCGGCTGGACGCCCGGTGCGTGAGCTCGATGCGTTCGCCGTCGCCCGCGAAGAGCACGGTGTGGTCGCCCACGATGTCACCTCCGCGCACGGCATGGATGCCGATCTCGCGACGGGTGCGCGCGCCCACGACGCCCTGACGGCCGTAGATCAGGTCGTCCTGCGTGCGGTTGGCCGCTTCGCAGAGGACTTCGGCCAGGCGGACGGCCGTGCCGCTCGGGGCGTCCTTTTTCTGGTTGTGATGCGCTTCGATGATCTCCATGTCGAAATCGTCGGCGAGGAGTCCGGCGGTCTTGCCGGAGAGGTAGAAGAGCAGGTTCACGCCCACGCTGTAGTTGAACGTCTGGACGATGCGCGCCCCGTTGGCGGAGAGCTCGCGGAGGGCGGCCTTGTCGTCGTCGGTGAGGGCGGTCGTGCCGATCACGATGGAGAGACCGGCCTTCGCGGCGGCTTTCGCATTGTCGAGCACGGAACCGGTGCTGAAGTCGATGATGGCGTCGGCTCCGGCGAGCATTTCATCGGTGAGCGCGGGCGAGATGGGCACGCCGAGCGGGGCGAGTCCGGCGACGGTGCCGGCGTCCTGTCCGATGAGCGGGCTGGCGGGGTATTCCGTGGCGCCGACGAGCGTGAATTCAGGATTGGCGGCGACCGCGGCCACGAGGGCCTTTCCCATGCGGCCTGCGGAACCTGTGATGATGGTGCGGATCATGGATGGGACTCCTCAGACGCCTTCGAGCGTCGATTTGTAAGCGGTGATGAGGTCGGCGAGGGAGGCCTTCGCAACGGTTTTTCCGCCGCGGGTGAAGACGAGGTCCTGCGCCTCCGTGGTCGCGCCGACCTTGGCGAAGACCTGGCCGGCGAGCATCTTTTCGAGCTCGGCGCAGCGGTCGGGGCGGCAGGTCAGGATGAAACGCGAGTTCGACTCGGAGAAGAGCTCTTCCGCGTCCTTGAGGTTTTCGATGCCGGGGAGCTTGTCGAGATCGATCGTCATGCCCAGACGGCCGCCGATGGCGGATTTGGCCGCGGCCACGGCGAGACCGCCGAGCGCGGGGGAGATGATCGAGGACGGGATGTCGGCCTTGATGACTTCGGCGAGCGCGTGGTAAAGCGCGGAGGCCTTCGGGACGTCGACCTTAGGGACGTTGTTGCCGACCGCGTCCAGCATGGCGAAATACTCGCCGCCACCGAGCTCGGGTTTCGTCTCGCCCAGGACGTAGACGGCGTCGCCTGCGAATTTGGCGTCCAGGGAGACGGCGTGCGAGACGTCGTCGATGCGTGCGATGGTGCTGAAGAGAACCGTGGGCGGGATGGATATCTTGCGGCCGCCGCGGGTGCTGTCGTTCTTCATGCTGTCCTTGCCGGAGATGCAGGGGACCTTGAAAGCCTTCGTGCAGTCGTAGAGCGCCATGTTCGCCCGGACGAGCTGGGCGAGCTTGTATTCGCCGTCGGGCGTCTTTTCGCTCTGGACCGGGTCGGGCCAGCAGAAATTGTCGAGGCCGGCGATGTGGTCGGGATCGGCGCCTGCCGCCACGGAACGCCGCACGGCGAGGTCGATGATCGAGGCCATCATGTGATAGGTGTCGATGTCGCTGTAGCGGGGCAGGATGCCCGCGGAAAGCACGATGCCCTCCTTCGCGAGAGGTTCGGCGAGCGTGACGGTGGCGTCGGAGGCCACGTCGCGGCAGACGCCGGTGAACGGCTTGATGATGCTCAGGCCCTTCACCTCGTGGTCGTACTGGCGGGCCTTGTATTCGTCGGAGCAGATGTTCAGGCGGCCCATGAGCTTCACCAGGTCGGCGGAGAGGTCGCGGCCGGAGATGACGGGCTCGTCGAAGACCGGGGGCTTCCATTCGGCCTTCAGGTGGAGTTTCGGCAGGCCCTCGTGCATGAACTTGATGTCGATGTCGGCCACCACGCGGTCGCCGTAGGTGATGTGGAACTTGCCGGAGTGGTTGAATTTGCCGAGCACGGTGGCCTCGACGTCGCGGGCGGCCGCCAGGGCGAGGAATTCGTCGAGGCGTTCCGGGGCGACGGCGAAACTCATGCGTTCCTGCGCCTCGGAGACGAGGATTTCCCACGGCTGGAGACCTGAGTATTTGAGCGGGGCCTTCGCGAGATCCATGTCGCAGCCGCCGCAGACGTCCGCCATCTCGCCCACGCTGGAGGAGAGGCCGCCGGCGCCGTTGTCCGTGACGAACCGGTAGAGGAGGCGTTCGCGGGCTTCGTGGATGAAGTCGCTCATGCGTTTCTGCGTGATCGGGTCGCCGATCTGAACGGCCTGAACCGGGCTGTCCTTGTGCAGTTCCTCGCTGGAGAACGTCGCGCCGTGGATGCCGTCCTTGCCGATGCGGCCGCCGGTCATCACGATGTAGTCGCCGGGCTCGATGAACTTCTCCCAGCCGTTGCGGTCGCCGACCTTGCGCGGGAGCGTGCCGACGGTGCCGCAGTAGACGAGCGGCTTGCCGATGTAACGGTCGTCGAAGTATTCCCAGCCGACGGCGTAGGGGATGCCGCTCTGGTTGCCGCCGTCGATCACGCCCTTGTGGACGCCGTCGCGGAGGCGGCGCGGATGCAGAAGCCCCT
>JAFYBD010000092.1 GCA_017540385.1 Lentisphaeria bacterium | reverse complement strand
TTCTCGCGGTTCAGGATGATGTGCAGCTGGACCTCGTTTCCGCCGTGGATTCGGACCTCCCCGACGCCGGGGATGGAGGAGAAGACGTCGGAGAGCTTGTCGTCGACGTAGTCGTACATCTCGTCGAGCGTGCGTGTACCGGTGAGGTAGAGCGTAACGACCGGGATGGCGTTGATGTTGATCTTGCTGAGCTGGGGCGTTTCGACGGCGTCCGGGAAATCGTCCATGATGGTGTTGATCTTCTCGCGCACCTGGTGGATCATCACGTCGACGTCGGTGCCGAGCTCGAATTCGAGCGTGAGAGCCGCGGCGTTCTCCATGCAGACGGTGGTGATATGCTTCAGGCCTTCGAGCGAGGCGATCGCGTCCTCGATGCGGCGCGCCACGTCGACCTCGATCTCCTCGGGCGACGCGCCGGGATAGATGGCGGTGACCTGGACGTACGGGACGTCGAACTTCGGGAGCAGGTCGATGCCGATCTTGCTGTAGGCGAAAACGCCGAGGATCGCCAGCATCAGGATGATGCAGGTCATGGCGACCTTGCGCCGGATGGAAAATTGACTGAGAGTCATCGGGGGCCTCCGGGATCACATCGAGGCCGCGACGGACACCGGGGAACCGTCGTCGACGAAATACTGGCCGGACACGACCACGTCCCTGCCCTCGATGGCGTCCCTGTTCAGAATCTCCACGAAGCCGTCGGTCACGATGCCGGTCTCGACCTCGATCTCCTGCGCCTTGTCGCCCTCCACCGCGAAGACCGAGCTGTGCCCGCCCTTCTTCAGGATCACAGCATCGCGCGGGACCCCGAGACCGTCGCGTTCGGCGAGCGTGACGTCCACGTCCACCAGCATGCCGTCGATGAGCGGCGTGCCCTCCGGCAGGTAGGAACGCATCGTGAAGGTGCGGCTAAGCGGGTCGACCACGGGGCTGCACCAGTCGGCTTTCGCCGCGATCCGCTTGCTGCCGCAGTTCACGGCGATCGGGGTCACGCCGGGCTTGATGACGTCGAAATAGATGGCGCTGATGAGACAGGAGGCGCGGAGCTTTTTGGGATCGTTGATGCGGATCACGCTCACGCCCTTGCTGACGAATTCGCCGTTCTCATGGAACTTGGCCGCGACCACGCCGTCGTAAGGAGCCTTTTCCGTGGCGTCGCTGAGGTCCTTTTTGGCGATCTCGAGTTCGAGCGCGACCAGGTCGACTTTTGCCGCGGCGTTGCGGAGCGCGGCCTCGGCCTTTTCAAAGGTTTTCTTCGCCTTGTCGTGCGCGACCTCGAAGGTCTCGAACGAGTTGTCGGACACGGCGTGCTGTTCGTGCAGCATCCTGTTCCGCTCGTAATCCTTCTGCGCCTTGTCGAGCTGGGTCTCCGCGATCCCGATGTCCAGCTGCGCCGAACGATACGACTCCTCGACCACCTTCAGCGCCTGTTCCGACATAGCCACGCGGTTCTTCAGGTTGTCCTGGTCGATCACGAACAGCACCTGGTCCTTCCTGATCGGGTCGCCGTCATCGACCTTCAACTCCATATTCCCGATCGCGCGTGCGGCGACGTTCGTGAAAATATACGCCTCGATGGTGCCCTGCACGCGGATCTGCTTGCGGAAGTGCATGCGGCGGGGCTGATCGGTCCTGACCTTCACGCGGTAAACGGCCTGTTCCGCGGAGGCGTCCTTTTTCGCGAGCTTGGAGCAGGCGGAGGCCGCGAGTGCGAGGGCGAGCGAGGAGAAAACGAGTGTGCAAACGGAGCGATTCATGAACTGCCTCAGGAAAGAGTCGGAAATCTTTCGTGCTTATTTTTTAAGTTTTCAGAAAATATTACCACCTAATCAATATATCACATTGGCGCGAAAATTCAAGCCGAATATCGCATTTTTGACGCAAAAAAAGGCGGTCCCGCCGGGGGACCGCCCGAAAACTTCAGAGATAGAAAGCTGTAAGGCTTACTTCTTGAGTTCTTTCTGACCCTTCTTCAGAGACTCGAGCACGGAGTAGTAGCAGGGCTTCGGATCGAGGTTGTTGTCGAAGATGAGGGGCTGGCCGCCGCGGAGCCAGGACCAGCTGTCGCCGATGCCCCAGAGGGTGACGGCGTAGATGCTCTCATGATACTTCACGAAGAGGTCGAAGATCTGGCCGTAGCGCTTCGCGAGCGCATCGGCGGAGCTGTCGGCGTTGCCCTGAACGCTGTCGTCGCGTTCGAGGCCGCGTCCGCTGTTGCGGAAACCGTTGCGGGTGTTGATGTCCATTTCGGAGATGATGATCTTGCAGCCGGTGGCGGCGTAGGCCTTGAACGCGGCTTCGATGGTTTCGATGGACGGATCGTCGTTGCTCTGCCAGTGGGCCTGCATGCCGATGGCGTCGATTCTGACGCCCTTGGCCTTGAAGTCGTTGACCATCTTCACGACGGCCTGGACCTTGCCGGGCTTGTACATGTTGAAGTCATTGTAGACGAGCAGGACTTTTTCTTCGCCGAATTCCTTGGCGACCTTGTCGGCGATGCGGAACGCCTGTTCCATGTAGTCGTCGCCGATGTTCTGGCGCCACGGGGAGAAGCCGCGCGGACGGCCGTCGTCTTCGAAGCACTCGTTGCAGACGTCCCAGCTCTGGATTTTGCCTTTCCAGTGCGTCATGAGGGCGCGGATGTGGTTTTCGAGGCGGGCCAGGACGACTTCACGCATCGGACGGCCGTCGTTGGGGTTCTGGAAGACCCACTGCGGGGTCTGGCTGTGCCAGAGGAACGTGTGGCCGTGGACCTTCATGTTGTACTTCTGGGCGAATTCGACGAGGGTGTCGCCCGCGCGGAAGTTGAACTGGCCTTCCTGCGGTTCCGTGGCGTCGAATTTCATCTCGTTTTCGCAGGTCAGACGGTTGAAGTCCTGCGCGAGGATGTCGGAGGCGATGAGGTCGCTGAACGCACGGGTCGGGACCGCGTTACCGATCAGGAAGAGACCTTTGGCAGCTTCGCGGAGACGGGTGGCTTCCTGCGCTTCAGCCTGGAACGCGACGGCGCCGAGGCAGATGCCCGCCACGATGGCGGAGACGGATTTCATGGAGATGAACATGTTGGTTGTCCTTGTGTTTGGTTTATGTTGAAAAGAACTCAGGAATTATTTGAACTGGTACCAGTCGAGCTGGGCAGTGCTTTCGACCGGCTTGGGAGCCGCGGCCTGCTGCTGGCCCTGCTGTCCGGGACGCTGGCCGCCGCCGAAGCCGCCCTGCTGTCCGGGACGCTGGCCGCCGCCGAAGCCGCCCTGCG
>JAFYBD010000091.1 GCA_017540385.1 Lentisphaeria bacterium | reverse complement strand
GGGATCGTGGCGTGGACGCGCGAACCGTCCGGGAGACGTGCGTCGAGGTCGGGGTGCATTTCATCGAGCTGGCGGTCCACCGACTTGGCGATGTTCACTGCGGCGGCCTTCAGCTGGGATTCGCTGGCGAACTTTGCGTCGGTTTCCTCCAGCTTGCCGCCCCGTTCGATATAGATCTGGTTCGGGCCGTTGATCAGGATTTCCGAGACCTTGTCGTCGTCCAGGTATTCCTTGACGGGCGCCAGGAACAGTACCAGAAAAGATGCGTCGTTGTTGTTCATTCCAATTCCACTCCGGGTTTGACGATTTTCTCTCTGCGATAGGCAAAACCGGTCGTGCCGGTATCGATTTTCCAAAGCATCAGCGTCAGTTCCAGCTCAGCTTTCCGGAACGTCAGGAGCACGCGCGGAGACAGCTTGTCGTCCAGCGTGATCTGGTTTTCCGGCGACCACCCGTCATGCAGCAGCGCCGCTGTGATCTTCGTCCGGGTGGAAATGAAGTTCGAGGCGGTCTCCCCCTCGAATTCCCAGCCGTCCGTGCCGACCTCGTTCTTCTTTTCGTCCGGCAGCTTCAAAGCGGGCAGAATGCCTTTGACGGCTTCCGTCCTGCGCGGCTGAGGACGGGGCGGTTCCGGTTTCCGCGCGACACGTTTCAGCATCAGGAATCCGGTGCCGCACAGGAACACCAGCAGGAAGACCAGGATGAACGGGATCAGACGCTTCATTTGCTCGGCTCGCTCCAGTCTTCATACGTGTCATAGCGTTCGTAGAAGTCGATCTTCTTCGGCTCCTTCTCCTCCTCCTTCTTGTCGTCCTTGTATTTGGCGTTGTCCATCAGCTTCAGCTCCCACTTGGAGGGATACTTGTCCTCTTTCGCCTCGAAGGTCCAGATATCCCTGTCTGCGATCAGGCTCGGATGCCAGTGGCGTTTCGCGGTTTTGGAGCCCTTCGTACGCATGATGATGCACTGCGTGTATTTGTTGCCGAAGCGGGACGAAGACATCGACAGCTCCGGGATCATCTCCCAGGGCGATTTCGATTCGCCGCTCATCGTGTACGGCATGTCCATCCAGTTCGAAATGTAGTCCGGGCGCGTCTGCATGAGCGTGGTCTTCGACGCGATGAACTGGATGAAGCTGTGTTCCTCCTCCAGACGCCGCGTCGCGTTCGTCGAAACCAGCGTGGAGCGCGGGAACATCCCCCGGAGCCCGAGCATGGCGGGCGTGCGCACCTGGAACCGGTTGCCCTCGCTCCAGACCGCCCAATGGTCCGCGGACCGCAGGTTGATCGCGTCCAGCGACTTCATGCCGATCCACAGGACGCCGCCCATGACGGCGATGTAGACCGGCAGGACCAGCACGAATTCCATCAGGACCGAGCCGCGGCACGTTCGATTTGTTTTTTTAATGTCCCAGGTAGTCACGGAGTTTTTCCCAGTTCAGTTTCTGTTCGTCTTTCTTGTTTCCGCCGTTGTTTTTGCTGTCCTCGGCAATCAGGCCTCCCGGCGGCTTGATCTTTTCCCAGTCGGGCAGCTTCTTTTCCTCGACGTCCTTTCCCTTCGCATCGACCCAGCCCTTCTTGTCGAGCATGATTTCCTTCAGGATGCCGCCGCCGGTCGGGGTGAACGTCTGGGCCTTGCCGACGCCGACGCAGAGATCCCAGGCATGCTTCACGGGCAGCATCACGCCGTCCCAGTCGGTCTCCACCAGGTTCCATTCCTTTTCGCGGCTTTCCTTCACGTACCCGATGTTGTAATCGGAACTCTTCATCTTCGCTTCCTTGTCCTTGTTGTACGTCTTGTAGCCCGCGCGGGCGCTCGCGATGGCGCACATGAACTCGGGACGGTTTCCTCCTGCCACGCTCGGATTGAACGCGGAGAGGATGCCGGACGCCGTCAGAGACTGGGCGCTGGAGAAGAGCCCGTCGAATTTCGCCAGCGGATTGGCCGTTTTCCGCACGATCGCGACCGTGATGGTCCCGCTCTTGCCGAAGAAGGTCGGCAGAAGCGTCATCGGGATCGCGGGCGTGACGATCAGGCCGATCGGCATGTTTTCTTTGATGAGCGGGAAGTCGGTCCCCTTGATCTTGGGGTGGCCGCGTTTCCAGCCGCCGGAGCCGCGCGCGAAAGGCGGCAGGTGGGCCTGATACCACAGGATCTGAACATGACGCCACTTGGTCCAGAACCAGTCCCATTCCGCATACAGGACTTTTTTCTGCTGCTTGTAAACGCGCCAGAAGCCGACGGGCGATTTCTGTTTCACCCAGACGTCCGTCCCCCGGCCGAACACGTCCTTCGGCTTGAAACTCTTCAGCGTCGGGTCGGCAAACGCGATGAAAGACTGCTCGTTTTCGTCGGTCCCCGGCATGGTGAGGAAGCTCAGATTGATGTCGCCCATGTGGACTTTTACATAATAATCGTCCTTACATTCCATCATGTTCGCGATGGCGATCTGCTGGGCGGTCTCCTTGACCTTTTTCTGGTATTCGTCCCTCAAATTGACGAGCTTCTTCGTCATCTTGATGATGTTGTAGCTGTATTTCATCACCTTCGGCAGATTGCTGACGGTGCCTTTCCCCTTGATGTTCGCCACGGCGATATGATAGGTCTGGTTGAGCAGGAATCTTGACAGCATCCCCTGTCCGTTGAACTCCTTTGCCACAAGAGGGAGGCCGACGCCAGTTCCGCCGAATTTGAGAACGCTGTCATAGACGAGTACGTCAGTTCCGCAGTTGTAATTCAAGCCCGGCGTATGCATGTGGCACGGGCTGTTCTGCGAGACGCACATTGCTAAATCTTTGGAGAAATTGGCGAAAACCGTGGCGCAGAAGGTATCCATCGCCAGGTCAAGCGAACGTTTCTGCAGGTCCACGTAGGTCCATGCCATCGCCTTGTTCACCGTCGCCATCCGGCTGAGGTAGTCCGCCTGGACCACCGAGGCGGAATAAGCCGCCGCGTCCGCCGCGTTCTGGAGCTCGATCTTGTTCCTCACCACCTCGCCGACGCCGTAGATACCGATCACCATCAGGTAGATCGGCATGACGAACGACAGCGTGATGGCGAGCGCCGCGCCGGAATTTCCCTTCGCCAGCTCGCTGCTGCGGGCCTTGAATACGCCCCAGATGCTTGTCGGAAGTTGGTTCGTCATGTTCAGAAAACTTCCAGAGGATATGCTTTCGTCCCGTAGGGGATGTTGACCACGCTCGTCGAACTGAGCTCGATGTACGGGAGCTTCAGGTCTTTCTCCGGCTCGACCGTCTGCGGATCGTCCACGAGCAGCGCGGGGTTCAGAGCGTTCGCCTGGTCGTCAAGTTTCTTCTCCCAGTCCTTGTCCTTCTTGTTCGGGTTCGCGAAGAACGCGATCAGAGGACCCGCGACCGGGACGTTCAGGAACATTTTGAACTTGACTGTGCAGCGCACCCCGGACGGATCGATGTCCACCAGAGGGATGTCGACGTCCACCTGTTTCTCCAGGTATTTCGTATCGGGCAGATATCCCCAGCCGTCCAGCTTGCAGTACTCGTCCTTGGTCCGGTCGGCATCCTTGTTGCCGCCTTTGCCGCCGTCTTTGCTGTTCTGCGCGGAGGTCGTCGCGGGAGACGCGGAGACGACCGCGAGAATGCGTTTGACGACCTTTTCCGCCTGGGATTTGCGTTGAATGTTGTTCGTCACCATGGACGAACGCGCCCCCATGTAGGCGGCGTAATGGACCACCTGCCAGGTGATCATGATCTGAGCCAGCTGCATGGCGAAGAGGAACAGCACGAGCAGAATCGGGAAGCAGAGCACGAATTCCAGCAGGACCGCACCCTTGCGTTCTTTCAGAAATGATTCCCATCGTTTGAGCATCGCCGCGCCTCGTCAAATCACATATGCCAGCTGGATCAGCAGATTGCACCACAGCCCCGCCGCGATCGCCACGCCGAACGGCACACGGCAGGCCTCGGTATCCGGCGGAGGGATTGACTTCCGCCCCTCGGCCCGGTCGTACCGCCAGTCGAAGAGGCAGCGCAGATAATGCTTCAGGCGTGCCGGGTTCACCCGTCTCGTCAGAAGCATCACGACCGCCAGGATCAGACCGGCCAAAGACACCAGCAGGATCAGATTCAGGGTGTTGCCCGGTCCGGACGTCAGACCCGCCGCGAACATCATCTTCACGTCGCCCGCGCCCGCCGCACGCAGAAAAAACGGCAGCAGCAGGAAGAGCGAGGCCAGGAACGCCGTGATCAGGGACGCCAGAAAGTAATTCAACCCCGCGGCGAGCGCGACAGCCGCCATGACCGCCGCGCCGCCGAATGTCAGGCTGTTCGGCAGTTCATGCCGTTTGCAGTCGCACACCGAGAGCCAGATCAGCCACGGCGTCGCCAGCGCCAGTTTGATGAGTAGCAGGTTCGTGGTGTCCATGGTCCATGGTAAAAGAAAAAGGACAGGAACAATGCGTGTGCGTCATTCCTGTCCGGATCGTGCTGAAAAGCCGCCAACTCCTTACTGGTAGTTGTGCATGTTCTTTTCGTGCTCGTTCGCAGCCTTGATGTCTTTCGCGGCCTCGCCCTTCAGATTTTTCTGATAATTCTCGGCACCCTTGGCGTCGGACATGGATTTCGTCGCCACGTTCATTTCATGGGAAACGTTCTTGCCGAACATGATCACGGCCACCACGACCGCTGCGGCAATCAGGACTGCGATGATGACGTATTCCATCATCACGGCATGTTTTTTTCTGGCAGTCAGCATAGTAACGGACTAACCTCCTTATCGGTTACTGATAGTTGTGCATGTTCTTTTCGTGCTCGTTTGCAGCCTTGATGTCTTTCGCGGCCTCGTTCTTGAGATTCTGCTGCGTCGTCGCGGCGCCCTTGGCGTCGGTCATGGACTGCGTGGCCACGTTCATTTCCTTGGAGACGTTTTTGCCGAACATGATCACAGCTACGACGACTGCCGCGGCGATCAGGACTGCGATGATGACGTACTCCATCATGACGGCGTGTTTTTTCTGGGACTTGAACTTCATAGAAAACTCCTTGTTGGTGAAAAAGTAACTAGTGCCTAAAAATAAAATAGCACTCCAAACGAAAAAAACAAGGGCTTAGCCCCATATTTTTATAAAATATCAATAATATCAGAAAGGAAAGCAATGCAGAAACGAGGCTGTCTAAGACCAATCGCACAGAAAAACAAGGCATAAGGGCACCTCTAAAAATTGGTATTCGGCGTCTTTTCGCGTCCGGGCAAAGTCCAACTGGTAAGATTTTCAGTGGTTACCTTCAGTTAGCCACGCTCAAATCATCCTGCATTGGCCTTTGGGTCCATGCGCTGAAAATCCATCCGATCGAATTTTGAGAGATACCCATAGAAATGGTGGATCCTGCCGGGTTCGAACCAGCGACCAAAGGTTTATGAGACCTCCGCTCTAACCACTGAGCTAAGGATCCACGTGTAAAATAATAATATACCGCCTGAATTCCAAAAATCAAGTTGATTGCCCGGCACAAGGCGTTTTTTGCCGGGATGAGGTCAGGGGGCAATGAACAGAGAATGAGGAGGAGAGACTGCCGGGATGAGGGCAGGGGATGGGAAACAAGCGGTGAGGGGGAGAACAGGCGGGATGAGGGCTGGGGGCAGTATC
>JAFYBD010000090.1 GCA_017540385.1 Lentisphaeria bacterium | reverse complement strand
GTCCGCAACCGCATGATCGTGGGCTGCGGCCCGTACCAGTTCGACAGCTGGGAGAAGGGCAAGCGCGTGGTCTTCAAGCGATTCGAGAAGTATTACGGCAGGTCCCTCGGGATCATGCCCGCCATCAAGACCGTCGTGTACGACCTGATCCAGCACCCGAACACCCGTCTCCAGGCGCTGAAATCCCAGACGCTCGACGCCGACAGCCTCACGACCGAGCAGTGGGTGAACAACACCGACACGCCCGAGTTCGCAGAGGACGGCATCCTGCGGAAGATGCGCCTGCCGAGCATGTCGTTCACCTACATCGGGCTCAACCTCGCGAATCCGCTCTTCCAGGACCGGAACGTCCGCATCGCGCTCAGCCATCTGGTCGACCGCAAACGCCTGATGCACGACGTGTATCACGACCTCGTGCGCCCGGTCTCCGGGCCGTTCTTCACCGATTCCTCCGCGAACGACCCGGGCATCGAGCCGTACGAGTACGACGTGGAAAAGGCGAAGAAGATGCTGGCGGAGGCCGGCTGGAAGGACACCGACGGCGACGGCGTGCTGGACAAGGACGGGAAGCCCTTCCAGTTCACCGTAATCTACACCAATTCCAGCGCCACCGACCAGAAGCTCCTGCCGATCCTGAAGGAGGATTTCGCGCGTGCCGGGGTCAAGCTCGAAATCCTGTCCCTCGAGTGGTCCGTGCTGCTCGAACGCATCGACAAGCGGCAGTTCGACGCAGTCCGTCTCGCCTGGCGGATGTCGATCTCGAACGACCCGTACCAGATCTGGCACTCGGACAACCTGAAGGTCGAAGCGTCCAGCAATTTTATTTCGTTTGCGAATCCCGAGGCCGACCGCCTCATCATGGAAATCCGCACGTGCTTCGATCAGGAGAAGCGCACGCAGCTTTATCACGAGTTCCACCGCCTCATCCACGAGGAGGAGCCGTATCTCTTCCTCTTCACCCCCTACGACCTCTTCGTCATCAACCGGCGCTACGAGAACGTGAAGGAGTTCCCGCTCGGGATATACCAGAACACGTTCTGGGTGCCGAAGGCGAAACAGATGCCCGTCCCGGGTCTGTGATCCCAGTTTGCAGACAGAAGAAAACCGGCTCCGACGTCCTGAAAACGCCGGGGCCGGTCATGTTTTGCAGCGCTGAGGCCGTCTCCGCTCAGATCACCGGATAGCTGCCGAGGATCTTGAGTTCTTCGGTCAGCGGCTTGAGGTCGCTGAGCGCGGCCGCCACCTTCGGAGTTTCCGCGGCGCCCTCGATGTCGACGAAGAACCGGTAGCGCCAGCAGCCGGAGCCGGAGGGACGGCTCTCGATCATGGTCAGGGTGACGCCGGCGTTCTTGAAGGGTTCGAGGCAGTCGTGCAGCGCGCCGAAACGTTCCAGCGCGGTGAAGCAGATGCAGCACTTGGCGTGGGGCATGAGGTTGTTCTCTCCTTTGGAGAGGACCAGGAACCGCGTGCGGTTGTTCTGCGCGTCCTCGATGGAACGGTCCAGGATGTTCAGGTGGTACTGCGCGGCGATGTTCTCGCCGCCGATGACTGCGGCGTTCGGGCTGAGGGCGGCGAACTCCGCGGCGCGGGCGTTGGAGCCGACGCCGACGGTCTCGACGTCTGGGAAGTTGCGCTCGAGGTATTTTCTGCACTGTCCGAGGGACTGGATATGGCTGTAGATCACGCCGATCTTCTCCTTCGGGACGGAGGCCATCAGACAGTGATGGATGTTCATGGAGGTCTCGGCATAGATTTTGAGCGGGGTCTCCGCGAGCACGTCGAGCGTGCCGATGACGACGCCCTCGGTGGTGTTCTCGACCGGGACGCAGGCGAATTCACATTCGCCGGACTCGACCGCGCGGAAGACGTTCTGGATGCCGGAGTAGGGGCGGTAGTCGGCGGTCTCCGAGAAGACTTTGCGCGCGGCTTCGTGCGTGAAGGTGCCTGCGGGACCGAGATAGGCCACTTTCGGACGGTCCGTGGAGATGGCGTGGATCGTGCCGTGACGGAGGCGCTCGGCCGCGGAGAGGATGATGCGTTCGGTCTCCTCGAATCCGATGCAGGCGTCGGTGACGGAGATGCGCGGGTCGGGCGCGACGCCCTGGATGAGGTTCTGCTTACCCGGCAGGAGGCAGCTCTCGAGCATCATCCCGGCGATGCCGTCGTTCCCGGCGAGCTTCTGCGCGAGCACGTCCTCGAACACGATGTGCTGGCGGGCTGGGTCGCGGCGGGAATTGCCGTGGCTGCAGTCGATCATGACCGTGCGCGGGATGCCTGCGTTCTCGAGTTTGCGGAGGGCTGCGGCGATGCACGCGGGATAGTAGTTTTCGCCGGAGATTCCGCCGCGGAGGACCAGGTGGCAGTTCGGATTGCCGCTGCTGCGGATGATGCCGCTGCGACCGTCGTGCATGATGCCGATGAAGCTGTGCGGGGCGCGGGCGGCGCAGATGGCGTCCACGGCGATCTGCAGGTTGCCGTCGGTGCTGTTCTTGAACCCGACGGGCATGTCGAGCGCGCTGGCGAGCTGGCGGTGCGTCTGGGATTCGGTCGTGCGCGCCCCGATCCCGGCCCAGGAGACGAGCTCGGCGAGATAATTCGCGATGGCCGGGTCGAGCAGTTCCGTCGCGGTGCCGAGTCCGAGCGCGGACACGTCGAGCAGGAGTTTCCGGGCGAGCTCCAGGCCGCGGGCGATGTCGCATCCGCCGTCCAGCTCGGGGTCGTAGACCAGCCCCTTCCAGCCGAGCGTGGTGCGCGGTTTCTCGAAATAGCAGCGCATCACGATCTTGATCTCGTCGGAGACGCGTTCGGCGAGTTTCGCGAGCTTCTCGGCGTATTCCATCGCGGCCGGGATGTTGTGGATGGAGCACGGTCCGGCGATCACGGCGAGGCGCTTGTCGGAGCGCTCGATGATCCTGCGGAGGTCCGCGCGGTTGCGGGAGATGTTTTCCTGGTTCGCGGAATCCGCGACGAGTTCCGCCGCGAGGCTGTCTGGCGATTTGATGGGTTGTTCGGTCTGGTTCATGGCGTCCTATCCGTTCTGTTGTGTTTTATGGTTGATTTGAGGTTTGAGTCAATAAAAAAGCATCCGGGAGAATTTCTCGCCCGGATGCTGTGGTGGTCTGCTGGAAAAAAGAAAGCGGGTCGGGCCATTCGTCTTGGCCGAACCCGTCGGGATCATGTTTCGCGTGTACAGATGCAAACGGGCTTCGTCAGGCGTAAAATCGCCAGAAGAAGCCGAAAAATCGGAAGCTGTTCACGGTAGTCGTTTTCATGATGGCATTTAATGTACAGCCGTTTTTGTGAAAAGTCAACCGAAAAACTCAAATATTCCGGAACTTTTTTGATTGCAGATTATCTGTGATTTTTAACGAAAATCCCGTTTTTTGTCGGGAAAAAACGGAAAATTGGTTGATAATTTCGTTTCGCGGGCTATATTAAAGGAAAAGTTGAACACAACACATGCCCTCCCGCAGGGTGATATTCCGAGGCAAAATTGACTATGAAACGCTCCGACACCAAATCCTTTACTCTGATCGAACTCCTGATCGTCATCGCGATCATCGCCATCCTGGCGGCGCTGCTCCTGCCGGCGCTGCGTTCCGCCCGCGACACCGCGAAGAAGGCCGGCTGCATCAACAACGAGAAGCAGATCGGCGTCATCATCCAGGAATACGCGCTGAACAACAAAGGGTCCCTGATGGTGGTCGAGAGCTACACCACCTGGTACCGCGACCTCGTGATCGCCGGCGGCGGCCAGTACACCAATACCAACGGTTCCTATGTCAACAAGAAGAACCTGGACGCGGTCGGGGCCGGCATTGCCAAGCTCTTCAAGTGCGGCGTCGATCCCACAAAGGGCACCGCCAGCTACGCCCGCAACGATCCGTCCGGCGGCTGGACCCTGAAGAAAGACAGCGCGAAGCGTCTCGTGGCCAGCAGAGTCAACACCGTGAAGGGACCGTCCGACGTCATCCTCATCGCCGACCGCTGGTCCGACAACCACACCCCCGGCGAGCGGACGGCCGTCGACTCCAGCCTCGGCCATGGCCGAACGGCGGCGAGTTCGACACCGTGAACGCGTTCAACCTGCGTTACGAGCGCGAAGCCGGCGACTACGACAAGTACGGTGCGCGTCACAACGGCCTGTCCCCGATCCTCTACGTCGACAACCACGTGACCGCCATGGACTACAAGCAGACCGTGCCGGGCTACTCCGTCTCCGAGATCAAGCAGCTCATGAACTGGACCGGTCACGCCTACGGCAGCTGGTCCGACGACCCCGTGCTGAAACGGAAATGATCCGTGCCGGGCGGGCGGTCCGCTGCCCGGATGTGCCTGTCCGTCCATTCGTTCCGCCCCGGAACGGATGGTCCTTTGCAGTGTCTGATAGTATAGTAATTAAACAATGTTTGCGTTAAAATCAGCCGGAAACGTGTTGATTTTTGGCGCAAGCTGTGGTATAGTTTAGAAAACTGTCAAACTCTCCGATTCCATTCACCGGTGAAGCCGTCCGGCAGAAAGGTTCATCCATGAATACTCCACGCTCACGAAACTACACGCTCATCGAACTGATCGTCGTAATCGCCATCATCATGATCCTGGCGGCGCTGATCGTGCCCGCGCTCCGTTCCGCCAAGGAGAGCGCGAAGAAAACGCAGTGCCTCGCCAACCAGAAGAACATCGGCCAGTACGTTCACTTCTTCGCGCAGAACAACAACAATTCGCTGAAAGTGCTGTCGAACTGGTCCACCTGGTACCGCGACATGCTCGCCGCGAACGGCGGATTCAAGAACACCGACAGCATCCCCAACAACCACTATCTGTCCTACCAGGATTCGAGCGGCAAATACGTCACCATCACCAAGGCGAAATCCGAGAAGGACTGGAAGAACAGCCCGCTGAACAGTACCGGACTCGCCATGGCGAAGGTCTTCGTCTGCCCCAGCGACGTGAACGTGAAGGAAGGCGCGCTCGCCAGCTACGGCCGCAACGACCCGAAAGAGGGCGGCACGCTGAAATACAAGGCGGGTTCCAACGGCGCACGCGGCGACGCCCTCCCCAATCCCCGTCTGGTCGACAGCCGTCTGAACGACCTCCGCGCGCCGTCCGACCTGATCCTCGCCGCCGACCACTGGGGCAAGACGCACCGCCCCGGCGAATCCGAGAACTCCGAGGAATACGAGGACAACAACGTCTTCCATCTGCGTCTGCGCGAAGGCGACAAAAACATCGGCGACCTCGGCGGCATGCGCGACGACGTCTCCCGTCACAGAGGCTCCCCGCCGATCGTGTACATCGACGGTCACGTAACCGCCACCGACTGGAAAGCCACCATCCCGAAACGGTTCCACGACCAGACCAAGAAGTACGAGGACGGCCTCGGCTGGCAGGGACGCGCCGTCGGCAGCTGGTCCGACGATTCCTGCGTGAAGAAGTAGGAGGACAAGTCCTCCACTGCGGTAGTGCGCTCAGCTTCGCTTGCGCACACTGCAAGCAGTGATGACATAGTGCCCGGCTACGCTCGGGTACGAAACTGTTTTTCTACTTCTTTCTCCTAAAAAATGTTCGAGCCGACCGGAGCGATCCGGACGGCTCTTTTCGTGTTTTAGAAAAGGGGC
>JAFYBD010000089.1 GCA_017540385.1 Lentisphaeria bacterium | reverse complement strand
CTGGGACGCGATCGACATCCTGATCGTGACCGGGGACGCGTACGTGGACCATCCGACATTCGGGCCGCCGCTCATCGCGCGCGTGCTGCTGGACGCGGGCTACCGAGTGGGGATCGCCGCCCAGCCGGACTGGAGGGACCCGGAGAGCGTGAAGACGTTCGGCCGGCCGCTGCTCGGCTGCGGCGTGGCGGCTGGGAACATGGATTCGATGGTGAAACTCTACACGGCGGGGCGCAGGCTCCGTCACGAGGACATGTATTCGCCGGGAGGGAAACCGGGGCTGTGTCCGCCTCACGCTTCGGTCGTCTACAGCCAGCTCGTGCGGCAGGCGTTCCCGGGGATCCCGGTGATCCTGGGCGGCGTCGAGGCCAGTCTCCGGCGCGTGGCGCATTACGATTACTGGCAGGACAAGATGCGGCCGTCCATGCTGGTCGACGCGAAGGCCGATCTGCTGTGCTACGGCATGGGCGAACTCACCATGCTCGAGATATTCGGCCGCCTCCGCGACGGCAAACCGCTGGACGGCATCCGCGGGACCTGCCGGTACCTGAACGGACGCGAGAGCGATTCCTTCGTCCCGGACGATTCCTGCGTCGAGCTCCCGGCGTTCGAGGAGATCGTCGCCGACAAGGACGCGATCATGCGCCAGACGAAGACGGTCGAGGCGGAGATGAACCCGTGGAACGGACGCCGTCTGGTCCAGCGGACGCGGGGACGCGTGCTGCTGGTGGAACCGCCCCGGGCTCCCATGACGACCGCGGAATTCGACCACGTCTGCGAACTGCCGTTCACCGGGGTGCCGCACTGGAGCTACCGCGAACGCATCCCCGCGTGGGACGTGATCCGGGACTCCGTGCCGGTCGTGCGCGGCTGTCCCGGCGGATGCGCCTTCTGCGGTCTCGTGTCCCACCAGAACCACCACCTCGTGTCGCGTTCGCCGGAGAGCGTGGTGCGCAGCATTGAGAAACTCGCGGCGAGTCCGCATTTTCACGGCACCGTGAGCGACGTCGGCGGCGCGGCGGGCAATATTTACGGTCACGGCCCGTTCGACCGGAGCAAATGCGAAAAATGCCGCCGCATTTCCTGCCTTTTCCCCTCGATCTGCCCCAATTATCACGCGGACGAAAAGCCGCTGCTCGACCTGCTGCGGCGGATCCAGCGGATACCCGGGGTCAAACACGTCTTCATCAACTCGGGCATCCGCCTCGACCTGGCGCTGCTCCAGCCGCGCCTGACCGAAACGATCATCCGCGATCACGTGGGCGGGCAGATGAGCGTGGCCCCGGAACACCTCGACGGAGAGGTGCTGGGCCTGATGCGGAAGGGCCGGGCGGGGGTCTTCGAGGAGTTCCGCGCCGTGTTCGACCGCGTGAACCGGGAAACGGGCAAAAAGCAGTTCATGATCCCGTACTTCATCTCGAACTTCCCCGGCTGCACGGAGCGTCACATGCGCGTGGTGGACGATTACCTCGCGAAAAATCACTGGAGCCCGAAACAGGTCCAGGATTTCATCCCGCTCGCCATGACCATGGGCTGCGCCATGTACTGCTCCGGGACGACCCCGGACGGACGGCCGATCCAGGTGAACAAGGGGCTTGCGGAACGCCGCGGCCAGCGCGATCTGCTGCGCCGGACCCGCGACGGAGCGGGCAAACACGGCGGAAAAAACGGTCCGGACGGTTCGCACGGTCCGGGTAAACCGCACGGTTCCGAGGGCCCTCACGGTCCGGGCAAACCGCACGGCCCCGACCGGCACGGTCGCGGCCGTCGCCCGAAATCCGGGCAATAAAAAACCCGGCACGGGGCCGGGTTTGGCAAAAAGCCTGTTCAGTCGCTCACTCGACGGTGATGGCCTCGCAGGGGCATTCGCCGGCGCAGGCGCCGCAGCCGACGCAATCGGCTTCGTTGACTTCGGCGGCTCCGTCCTTCATGGAGATCGCGTTCACGGGGCAGGCTCCGACGCAGGATTCGCAGCCGGCGCATTTGCTCTTATCGATTTTTGCAGCCATTTCTTAACTCCTTGGGTTAATGGTTGTGGTGCGGTTTTGCGGATAGGGTTAATATATTGCGCTTTTCGGGAAAAACAAGCCGGAAAGCGAAAAAAAGTCGATTTCGTCCGGTTCTCACTTGAGTTTTGCGGAGAGGAGGTCCTTGATCTCCTGCGTCTTGGCGGCGTTCACGATCTCCTTCGTGACCTTCACGTTCATGTTCAGCAGGCGCTTGACCATGTCGACGTTTCCGGCGCGCGCGGCCAGCAGGATTGGGGTCTCGCCCTTCTTGTTCGGCAGGTCTTCCTTCGCTCCGTGGTAGAGGAGCTTGCGGACGGTCTCCTCGTCTGCGGTCCCGGCGCAGAGATGCAGCACGGTGTTTCCGTCGGGGTCGACTCCGTTCACGTTCGGCATCTTTTCTGCGAGGAACTTCACGATCTCGGGATTTTTCGCGCCTGCGATGAGGGCGGTGGTGCCGTCCTTCGCGGTGGCGGCGAAATTGGCCTTCTTGTTCACGACCATGAACTTCACCAATGTGGCGTTTCCGCTGCCTGCCGCGAGGATGAGCGGCGTCACGCCGTTCTCGTCGGCGAGGTTGATTTCGGCCTTCTTGTCAAGCAGATACGAGACGGTGGACGCCTTGCCGCGCGCTGCGGCGTAGAAGATCGGGGTGCGGCCGTCCTTCGTGATGGCGTTTACTTCGGCTCCGGCCTGGACGAGTTCCTTGACCATGTCGAGGTTGCCGCGTGCGGCGGCCTGATGGAGCGCCGTGAGCCCGCTGGTCGTGGCGGCGTTCGGGTCGGCTCCGAACGTGAGCAGCAGCTTCACCTGATCGGCCGTGCCGGATTTCGCCGCGTCGAAGAGCGGGGACGTGCCGTTTTTCATCTGGGTTTTCGGGGAACACGCGCGGACGCGGACCAGGTAGGTGATGATCGCGTCCTGCTTGTTCTTCACGGCGCAATGAAGCAGGGACATGCCGGAGTTGTCCTGGGCGTTCAGGTCGACTTTGCGGCGTTCGGTCCCGTCGGGGCTTTCGTCCAGGTTGGTCAGGATGTTGTATTTGCCCTTCTCGACGCAGTAGAACGCGGGGGTGCGGCCCTTCTCGTCTCTGGCGTTGACGTCCGCGCCTTCGTTCAGGACGTCCATGGCGAGGTCCCATTTGTCCTCCTTGAGGTACTCGAACATCTCCTTGTTCAGCTCGGCGATGCGCTGAAGCTTCTCGAGGTCGGCCGCGCCCTGTTCGCGTTCGGCGCGGATGCGTGCGATCTCGGCCTGCTGGCGCTGGATGGCTTCCTCACGCAGTTTGAGGCGCTCTTCGCGTTCCTCATCGGAGATGCCCTCTTCGTCGGGGTCGGGCGTCTCTTCGAGCGGGACGTTGATCTCGTCGTCATTGGCTTGCGCGGGGGCGTCCGCGTCTCCCGCGTCTTTCTGTCCTTCGTCCTCGGTCAGGACCTCCTCGTCCATCGGTTCGTCGATATCGGATTCGTCGTCCGCCTGGACTGCGGGAAGGACTG
Organism: Lentisphaeria bacterium; assembly: GCA_017540385.1. Classification (GTDB taxonomy): domain Bacteria; phylum Verrucomicrobiota; class Lentisphaeria; order Victivallales; family UBA1829; genus UBA1732. The sequence continues at coordinate 683 of JAFYBD010000089.1, read as the reverse complement.
CAAACGCAAGCGCCGCGGCGACCGCCGCCGTAGTAAGAGCATATTTCACATTCATCGTATCACCTCTTGCTGTTTCCGGTTGAAAGTTGAGGTCGGGGGAACGTCGGCGGGTCCGGTCGGGGGAAATGTCTGTCGCCGACGTCTTACTCTATTATACCGCAAAATCGCGAAAAAAGCAAGCCCAAACGCGGAAATAACGCCATTTTTCAGCCATAAAACCCCGCGAAAGCGCCGATTCCCGCCGCTTCGAGCCCTTTTTCTGCGATTTCTGCCCGTGTTTTGTTTGACTTTTCCCGAAAGCCGGGGTATTTTATTCAAAACGTTTTTTCATTATTTAGTCACGCTCGGGCACGGGCGGACGCCGCGTTTGCCCACGACGCGCGACCCCGGCCGCCCGAACTTCGGCACCCCACAACGCAGGAGCCTTCACAATATGACCAGACGAACCGTTTTCACCGCAGCAGCCGCGCTGTTTTCCGCTTTCATGCTTCACGCCGCCGAATCCGGCACGACCCGCGAATGGGAGGACCAGAGCGTCAACTACGTGAACACCGAACCGATGCGCGCCGACTGCGCCGTGCCGTCCGACGAGGGGGCCATGATGCTGCTGAACGGCGACTGGAAGTTCCATTTCTCCCTCACGCCTGAGGACCGCCCCGCCGATTTCTTCCGGCCCGATTTCG
>JAFYBD010000088.1 GCA_017540385.1 Lentisphaeria bacterium | reverse complement strand
GCAGCGTGGCGATGTGGGAACCGTCGACGTCGGCATCGGTCATGAGCACGATCTTGTTGTAACGCAGTTTCTCCAGGTGGCAGTCGTCGTTGCCGACGCCGCAGCCGATGGCCGCGATCAGCGACTGGATCTCCTTGTTCTCGAAGATGCGGTCGGTGCGGGCCTTCTCCACGTTCAGGAGCTTGCCGCGGATGGGGATGATGGCCTGGTACTTGCTGTCGCGGCCGCCCTTGGCGGAACCGCCTGCGGACTGACCCTCGACGATGAAGAGTTCGCAAATCTCCGGGTCGCTGGATTCGCAGTCGGCGAGCTTGCCGGGGAGAGAGAAGCCTTCGAGCGCGCCCTTGCGCTGGACTTCCTCGCGGGCACGACGCGCGGCCTCACGGGCGCGGGAGGCGATGATGGCCTTCTCGACGATCTGGCGGGCGACCTCGGGATTCTCCTCGAGGAACGTGGAGAGACACTCGCTGACGATGGAGTCCACGATGCCCTTCACTTCGCTGTTGCCGAGCTTGGTCTTGGTCTGGCCTTCGAACTGGGGATCGGGGACCTTGCAGCTCACGATGGCGGTGAGGCCCTCTTTCATGTCCTGGCCGGTCATGGGCTTGTCGCCCTTGATGAGGCTCTGCGCCTTGGCGTAGTTGTTCACCGTGCGGGTGAGCGCGGACTGGAACCCGGTCATGTGGGTGCCGCCTTCGCCCGTGCAGATGTTGTTCGCGTAGCTGAAGATGTTCTCCTGGAACTCGGCATTGTACTGCATGGCGATCTCGACGTCGATGCCGTTGCGCTCCTTGTGCATGTAGATCACGTCCTGATGCACGAGCTCCTTGTTCTGGTTCAGCATCTGCACGAACTCAATGATGCCGCCCTCGTAGTGGAAGACCTCGGAACGGACCGGGTTCTCGCGTTCGTCGGAGAGCTCGATGCGGATGCCGCGGTTCAGAAACGCCAGTTCGCGGAGACGCTTCGCGAGGATGTTCCAGACGTACTCGGTGGTCTCGGTGAAGATGGTCGGGTCGGGCTGGAACGTGACGGTGGTGCCGCGGTCGGAGACGGGATGGAGCGGATGAAGCTTCTCGGCGGTATTGCCGCGTTCGAAGCGGATTTCGTAGGCCATGCCGTCGCGGTGGATTTCGACCGTCATCCAGGTGGACAGGGCGTTCACGCAGGATACGCCGACGCCGTGGAGACCGCCGGAAACCTTGTAGGCGTTGTGGTCGAACTTGCCGCCTGCGTGCAGGACGGTCATCACGACTTCGACGGCGGGGATGCCGAGTTCCTTGTGAATGTCCACCGGGATGCCGCGGCCGTCGTCGCGGACGCGGATGCAGTTGTCGGGCAGGATGGAGACGGAAATCTTCGAAGCGAACCCTGCGAGGGCTTCGTCGATACTGTTGTCGACGACTTCGTAGACCAGGTGGTGCAGACCGCGCTGGGAGGTGTCGCCGATGTACATGCTGGGACGCTTGCGGACGGCCTCCAGACCGTCCAGGACGGTGATCTCGTCCGCGGTATAGTCGTCGGGGTTGCGGTCCTCTGTCTGGGCCGTGAATTTGCTGTCAATGCTGGATTCGTTGGTCGTGGAGCGGGGCGGAGCGGGTTTCCGCGCATCTGCGGATTTGGCCGCGTCCTGAGCGGGAGCTGCGGCGGTGGTTTCCGGTGCGGTTTCCGGCGCGTTTTCCGGTGCCTGGGAGGTGATTTCGTCTTCGGACATTGCTTTCTCCAAGTTGGAACCGGGGATTCCGGCCGGTTCCGGGGTTGATGCTGTGCTATGATAATATAATATACACCGTCAAATAGAGAAATACAAGCGCGTGCGCGTATACGCGAGAGAAATAATCGCAACTTTTTTTCCGCAGAGGGATTATTTGCGGGGGAGACGTTCTTTCCGAAGCGGGAGGAGATAGAGCGCGGTCAGGAAGTTGACGGCGGCCACCAGCACGAAAACACCGACGGTGCCGATGACGCCGCGCGCCATCAGCTGCGCTGTCGCAACGGCCCCGAGGGCGATGGCGAAGGAGTTCACGATGTTGTTGGCGGCGATGGCGCGTGCGACCTGTTCCGGGTCGGCTTTGTGCTGCAGCAGGGCGTTCAGCGGGACGGAATAGAACCCTCCGCAGGCGGCCAGCAGCACCAGGTCGGCCGAAATCCGCCACAGGGACGGGCGACGGACGAGTTCCGCGATGGAGAAGAGCGCATCGGGATCGTCCGGGACCAGCGACCAGGAGCGCGCCGCAAAGAAGAGGTCGAACGTGAAGACCGCCATCAGGATCAGGGCCCGAGAAACGAGCGGCATCACCGGGCGGCGGTTCCCGATGGTCTGGCACAGCACGGACCCGATGGCGACGCCCGCGGAAAAGAGCAGATAGAATATCGGGACGAGGTGCGACTGGGCATGCAGGACGTCCTTGCAGAACCCGGCGAGGAGCGAGACGTAGAGCGCGGCCGTCATCCAGAACGTGGAAAGCCCCAGGACGCAGTGGGTCAGGATCCTGTCGCGGAAAACGGATCTCAGGACGTCCCAGGACGCCCGGGCGAGGTTCGGATCGATCCTGAG
>JAFYBD010000087.1 GCA_017540385.1 Lentisphaeria bacterium | reverse complement strand
TTGTTCTTCCAGTCGATGTTTTTCTCGTTCGTGAGGTAGCCGATGTTCACCCATGTGCTGCCGTCCGGGAGGTCGTTCGCGTCGGCATAATACCCGATATACGCGCCCTTGATCCCGGCTTCGCTGGTGACGTTGCCGAAGAGCACGCTATCCGCCTTGCCGTCGCCGGTCATGTCGTAGCAGCCGAGGTTGTCCCACTCGGCCGGATGGTTGCTGTTTGCGGACTGCCATTCGGACGTGCCATTCATCCAGTAGCCGTGCTGATAATTGCCGTCGCCGTGCTCGCCGGTCCACACGAACATCACGTCGGAAACGCCGTTGCCGTCGATATCGAACTTCGCGACATATTCGGACGGAGTCGGCGGCTCGGGTGGCGTCTCGGAACCGGAAACATGGAGACTGACGACGCCGTACTCCTGATAGACCGAGTAGTAGAGCCCGTTGTGCAGGATCGATTCGCCGCCGGGCGCCAGCACGCCGAGGACGGTCCCGTCGTTCGCCGCCAGGTTGAAACTGAGGCTGATCGTATCCGTCTCGTTCAGGCCGGCGAGCCGGTAATCCCCCGCTTCCGGGGTGTCGTCCAGCTTCACCGTGAAGGACTTCGCGCCGCTCAGCGGGGCGATATAGTCGACGAACGCCCTGTCACGCATCGACTCCGATTCGTGCGCGCCGAGGTCGAAGACGAACGAAGCGTCGGTGGTGATTCCCGGATGATCCTCGTAGATCATCATGCCGCCCTGGATCAGGATCGTGCCGGTGATGGTCGGTTCATAGATGCCGTTGGTGATGTCCATCGTGGCGTCCGGGCCGACGGTCGCGCCGTTGAGCGTGCCGAACCAAAGGGAGGCGGTTCCGCCGTTGACGATGAGGTCGGAAACACTGCCGTTGGCCAGGAGCGCAAAAAGGCCTCCGTTGACGACCGCGTCGGTGACCGGACAGCCGGCATAGAAAATGCCGTCGTTGAGCGTGATCCCGTCGACCGACTTGCCTCCGCCGCCATACACGATGCCGCCGGTCGTGACGGTGATGTTTCTGGCCTTTTTACCTCCGTTCAGCTGCAGGTAGGTGTCGTCGCCGACCGTGATGCCGTCGTAGTCGTAGCCCTCGGTATTGTAGACCAGCGTGGGCCCCCAGTCGCCCCATTCGCCCCGGCTGAACGCCCGCACCTGAATGTAGTAATCCTGCCCTTCGACGAAATTGGTTCTCTCGATCCATGCCTCGCTCTGATACGACGTCGAGGACACCGCATTGTCCATCTCCGGATTGTCGGCATAGCGGAAGTCATAGGCGTCGATGGAGTATTCCGAGCTTTCCATGCCGTTAGCGGTGAGGACGATATAGGTGGTCCCGTTCTTTTCGGCGGTCACCGTCAGGACTGCCCCGCTGTATTTGGGGACCACGGTGAATCCGACCGTCTCGCTCCAGGGGCTCTCCACGCCGTACGAGCTTTCGACTTTCGCCTGAAGATAATAGGTCGCATACGCCGTGAGGGCGGATTTCGCCAGCGTGAACGGCTCAGTGCCGTCGCTCGTCACGACCACCGCGTCCGACATATCCTCGTTGAGCGAGTAGCGGTAGGTGCGCTTGGCGCAGGGGGAATCCAGCGTAACGGTGATGACGTCCGTCCAGTCGCCGTCGGCACCGCTCACCGTGATCGTGGGAGCTTCGACCGCCGCAGTCTTGGTGAGCAGATACAGGCTGCTTGTGCCATACCCCGAGCTGGTTTTCGAAAGCTTGCAGAGGGTTTCTCCCACGAGCGTGTAATCGTCGAATCCGACGGCCGCGGAGGTGCCGGTGGCATGATCGACGACCGTGATCGTGCCGTTGAAACTGGCGACCTTGTCCGCGATCTTATAGCTGCCGGGCGAGCCGGAATCGATTTCGATTTCCAGCACGCCGGTCCCGAGCTTGTCGAAGTCGGTCACGAATGCGACGTCGTCTCGTGCGTACTCCGTGCCGGGGTTGGTCATTTCACCCGTCTGCCTGTACTGCTCGAACACGATCTTGTGGCCGTTCGCGAAAAGGAACGTACGGGTGTTCAGAGCACCGGCGGTGCGGATGTCGCCAGTCAGCCGGTAGGTATTGCCGTCCGGAAGGATGAGAGAGGAGCCGTAGTCCAGGACCAGCCCCTCGTATTCCGCGCCGTCCTGAAACGTGACGGAGCCGCCGGCGTTCACGGTGATGTTCTTCGCCACGGCGCCCGTGCCGATGACGAGCGAACCGCCCTCGGCGACCGTGATACCGTCGGCCGTTCCGCTCCGGATTTCGAATTTGCCGTTCACGGTCACGGCGCAGGCCGTGCCGCCCGCCAGCAGCACGGCTTTGCCTGTGACGGTCGAAGCGTCCAGGATGCCGGAGATTTCCGCATTGCCGATCGTGGAGCCGGAGAGCAGCGAGTTTGCCGCGGTCGTAATGGAGATGTCCCCGCCGGTAGTGTTGACGGCGCTTTCGTATTCTTCGAGTTTGAGGGGTTCCGCGAGCGTGAGGTCCTTGTATTTCGCGTTCCCGACCGTGAGGACCAGGCACGACTGCTGTTCGCTCCATGCCGACAGGTTGCCGCCCTCGTCGTAGGCCACGACTTGGAACTCGTACGTGCCGTTCGGGACCTTGTCGAACGTGAACGAATTGGTCGTCACGTCGGCTTCCGATACGTCCTCGTCACCGGTCGCATAGCGGATCCGGTAGCCCGCGACGCCATGATCGTCCCAGGGTTCTTCCCACGAAATGACCGTGCCGGTCGACTTCCATTCGCAAGTGACGACCTGGATCTGATCCGGGGCTTCAGTGTCGACCGTACGGAACGTGTACGCCTTCGAAATGTCGCTGTAGACGGGCGTTTGGCCGTTGCTCTCGACCATGAGATAGAACGCATAATCGCCTCCTGCGAGCTCGTCGTTCATGACCCATTCCCAGGTGCCTTCGGCCTCGGGCTTGTCGATCACCACGAGCCGCTGGCCGGTGTATCCAGCCTCCTTGCCAGTGCGGTAGACGGACAGTCGAACGTTCTCCAGACCGGCGAGGTCGCCGAGCGTGTAGCCGATGGTCGAGCTTCTGGCGTCGGCTCCGACGGTGATCGACGCGATGACCGGCTTCTGCATGCCGCCCTCGACGCCGTAGACGCCGAACGTGGCGTTCTCATCGTCGTAGGCGTTCATGGTCCACTCGCCGGAAGCGGCGTTGTTCACGGCGATGGTGATGAACATGTCGCCGGAGAGTTCGCTCACGACCTGCATGTTTTCGAAATTGCCGGCCGCAATCGCAGCCTGCGTGTATTCCGCCCCGTCGCAGGTCAGCGAAACACTGGCGGAGCTGCTTGTCAGATTGAACTGGAACAGGCTCAGCCCGGAATAATTCACGGTGACAGTCTTGCTGGCCGACGGCTCGGCCCCGTCGCGCAGAGGAGCCGCCACGGATTCGCTCCGGACCGGGATATTGCTTTTCAGCGTGCGCAGGTCGCGCTCTTCCTCTTTGAGCAGGTCGGTCGCGCCGAGCAGGGTCACTTCTCCCTCGAACGTGCTTTTGAACCCGATGGAGAAATTGTTGCCGAAGAGGGAGACCGCCTGCCATGCCAACACGTAGCTGTCGCTCGCGTGACGGTTCACCGCGGCCTCGACATTGGCGCTCATCTCAAACCCCGCGAGGGGGCCGAAATATTTTTCGCGCGGCACGGATGCCGTACCCTTGCCGGTGATCGTGATGCCGCCGAGCCCCGCATGCATTTCGCCCTTGATGGAGATGCAGTTGTTCAGGAACGTGTAGGTGCCGGAGACGAAGAGCTCGCCGTCCTTGATGCCCGCGGAACCTCCGCCCGTAGCGAGGCCGCCGAGGATCACGCAGTTGGATTTGCCTTCGAGTTCGCCCGAGGTGGAGAGCGTGCCGGTCAGCGTCATTTCGCACAGCGAATACTCGCCGGAATCAATGCCCAGCCAGTCCACGAACTCCACGCTGATCTTCGGTCCCGCCGTCAGTCCGAGCGTGCCATTGAACGACAGGTTCAGATCCGTGGCGATTCCGGAGATGCCGCCCTCGATCTTCTGCAGGAAGAGCCCGGTACCGCCGAGCAGGATGTTCAGGTTGTCCGTGCCGATCGCCATGCTGTCCAGGTAACCGTCCGTGATGCCGAGGGAGCCGCCGAATGCATACTTGATCCACGGCAACTGCACGTACCCGGTGGCTATGAAAGCGTAGTTCCCCTTGTCGACCTTCAGGGACATGTTCGAGAACTGGAACTTGCCGATCTTGAAGTCCGGCACCTTGAGTTCGCCGACGATGTTCCAGGAGTATTCGCCCTTTTTGTTCGTGATGGTGATGAAGTTTTCATCACCGGACAGGTCGACCACGAGCTTCAGGTTCCTGCCCGTTCCGGCAGTCCCCTTGCCGAGTTTCCACTCCATCTTGCCCTGGAGTTTCAGTTCCATGCTCGGTTCGGTCCAGTTCACGGTCAGCGTGATCCCCATGTTCGTCAGGTCGAACGCCAGCCCGAAGATCTTGGTGTGGATGTTGTACGGCAGGACGTCGGAAATTTGCGTGATGTGGTCCTTCTGCGCACGCTTCAGCATGTCGGAATAATGTTTCGCGCCGAGCTTGCCGATCACCGGGATTTCCTCCGGCACCACGAGGAGTTCCAGCGCGCATTCGTGGTCCAGGTGTGCGGGGTCCTCCGCCTTCACCACGAGATTCCCGTCCTGCACCCTGTCGCCCTTCACGACGAGCGTGGTCCCCTTGATCTCCGCATCCGGCAGGGCGCCGTCGCCCGTTCCGGCGGTGGTGATGGCCGTGATTTCGGTCGCCCCGGCCATCTCGGGAGCCAGTTCGATGGTGTACTCCGCTTCCGGATCCTCGCCGTATTCGAGCCACAGCACGTCGGCGGCTTCGCCGTACAGCGAGGCATCGTAGAGGATGGTCCCTGTGTAGGACGAATTGTCGCCCTCGGACCACTGTTCCTCCCATTTCAGCTCGTTGCTGTTCATCTGGAACTGGATTTTCCGGTTGGTGGAGGGATAGTTGAATTTCAGTTTCCCGCTGTCGAACATCTTCTCCGTGCCGCCGAAGTCCACCACGATATACGGCATCGCCGTGGCGTCCACGGAGCCGATGTCAGCCTCGAAGGTGTACTTCCAGTTCGTCATGTCGAAACGTCCGTCCAGGTTGTCGAACGTGTCGTAGGTGACCCTTATATCATCGTATCTGACGTCACCATCCTTGTCGCGGAAACAGGTGTATTCGGTGGTCCTCGTGGTGTAGTTGGCGAAGTATTCGATCTTTCGGAGTACGTAGTTATGTTCATCCTTGTCTACCCGCTGCGTCTCCGTGTAGTTGGCTTTGGCGAAGTCGCGCAGATCGAGCTTGATCGTGATGGTGGTGGTCGGGACCACGTTCGCCAATTCCACGCGCGTGGTGTTGATGGTGCCGCCCAGGTGCGCCCCGTCTCCGATACGGAGCGTTCCCTTGATCTTGGCATTGTTCAGTTCGCCGCCGTAGTACACGTTCACGTCGCCGTCGTCGACCACCAGGTTGTTCACCACGGCGTTGCCGAGCAATTTCCACTGTTTCGCGGTTGTGGATCCTGCTTCGAGGGCTCCGCCGTAGCCGATCGTCACACTGCCGGATTGGACCGTGACGTGGCTGGCCGTGCCGCCGAAATTCACCTCCAGTCCGCTGGAATAAAGTCCGGTCAGATTGTCTTCCTCATAGTCGTAAGTGGCCCAATACGTGCCGTTCGTTCCGACGACGGTGCTGTTCTCGAGCACGGCATGGAACACGGTGTAATCTCCGTACGGGAGGTCGTCTCCGCCCCAGCCATCCCATGCGTAAACTTCCCCGGCGACTGTTATTTTTGCCGCTTTGCAGTCGGTCGCGAACGCATTGCCGGTAACATTGAGCGTGGTGCTCTTGCATCCCTCGGCGACGCCCCGGGAGATTCGGGGGGCGGAGTATACCAGGCTGGTGGTGTACGTGCTGCTTCCGTTCACGTATCCGTAAGTATCGGTTCTGTCGCGATAGACGAGTTCCTTCACGGTGATGTATTGAGCCGTACAGGCGGTGATGGTGCCGCCGGAGTTGTCGATCCTGTATTTGGCATGTTTGCCCGACAGGCTCTGGTAAGCTTTGAACGTATAGTTTTCTTCGACGTATTCCGTGGCGGGAGGAGACGGCCAATACCACGTGTCGTGATCCGGGTCGTAGAGTGATTGGTAACTGCCGTATTCGTAATAGGTTTCCGTACTGGTTTCGTAGGCCCCGACCGTAAAGCTGTCATCATCGTCGGAGCCGGAAATGCATGTGTTTGTGACGGTACTCTTCCTCTTCAGATATTGCCGATACTGTTCGTGTGCCGCGTCGACAAAGGCTTTCGAGTAGTCGTATTCGGTCCAGAAAAGCGCATACCGGGCGAGGCCGGTTCCGCCGTGGTCGAGCGTGCCGAGGATATGCCCGGCTTCGTGACGGATCACCGCGGCGAGCTCGGCGTCCTTGGCGGAAGCATCCAGCAGCACGAAGGCATCGCCCGATCCGATCCCCTCCGCGAGACCGAGGAAACGTCCGAAGTGGTCGAACGCGTCGGTGCGCCCGATGCGAACAGTGGATGCGCCCGGCATGGCGTCGGTCGTGAAATGGACGCCATGAGAAGCGTACTCAAGGTTCAGTTTGGAAACAAGTCCGGCTCTGCGCGCGGCGGAGAATTCGCCCGGCTTGATCTGTGCCGGGATATTCAGTCCGAGTTCGGGGTTACGGTAGACCTGCGTTCCGCCGTTGAAATCCAGGACTACGGTTCGGTTCGTCTGCGTGTCGTGTTTCGGGAGAGTCGCCATGTTTTCACCTCGCTGCAAGGGGGATGGGGATAATGCCGTTAATTCTTCATCCACAATATATCACGCACCCGGAAGAAAAACAAGAAGCTTTTAATAGTTTTATCAAAAAAAACGCCGCAACAGATTGCTCCGCCACGGCGTTGGGGTCATTGATTCTTGTTTTTATGCGATCACGGTCCACTCCATGCTGACGCCGTAGCCCAGGACCTGCCACTGCGTCGTGTCGCCGGAGGTGTAGTAGCCGAGCATGCCGGTCGAATACTGACGCACCAGCAGATCGTCCTTCTGGTCGCCATTGTAATCGCCGGCGCCGACCACGAACCAGTCTTTGGCATCCAGCTGATCGAGGCTGGTGTATTTGCCTTCATCGGCAATGCCGTCGGCAATCATGACCATGGAGCCGGATTCCTTGTGGAACAGGACCAAGTCGTCCTTGCCATCGCCCTTGAAGTCGCCGATCGCGCGGACTTCCCAGCCGGACCAGTTTGCGTTGCCCATCGAGGCGACCGTGCCGTCGAGGTCGGCAGTGTAGAAATACTGGCCGCCGAGGCCGGACATCACGACCGAATCCTTGCCGTCGCCATCGAAGTCGCCGCATCCGACCAGCGTCCAGTCGGTGCCGCCGAAGCTGTTGCTGAGCGTGCCCCAGCTGTCGGTCCCGTCGGTCCATGCGCCGAGCGCGTAGAGTTCGGGAGCGTACCAGACGATGGAGTTCGCCGTGCCGCCAGTCAGGTTGCCGACGGCGTTCTTCCAGGCGTAACCTTCCGCGTTCGTGAGGTAGCCGATGTTGGTCCAGTTGCTGTCGGAGTCGATGGCGTCGGCGTAGTAGCCGATGTACGCGCCCTTGACACCGTTCACGACCACGTTGCCGACGAGCACGGAGTCGGCCCTGCCGTTTCCGGTTATGTCGTAACAGCCCAGGTTTTCCCATTCGGCTGGATGGTTGCTGCCGGCGCTCTGCCAGGTGCTGGTGCCATTCATCCAGTAACCGTGCTGATAGTTGCCTTCGCCGTGTTCGCCAGTCCAGACGAACATCACGTCGGA
>JAFYBD010000086.1 GCA_017540385.1 Lentisphaeria bacterium | reverse complement strand
GCAACGGGTGCGGCGCCGGGCATGGGTTTGAGCTTGATCGTGGCCCGCGGACGGGAAGCGTCTTCGGGGGTGACCGGAGTATCGGAAGTCGGATCTGCCATGGCGTGTTCCTTCAAAAGGGGTTTCAATTCTATTTATTGCAATGTGAAATATACCACGCTTACGGAGAAAGACAAGTCTTTTTCCCCATTTTTGGCAAAAAAAACCGAGAAAACCGGAAAAAAAACGCGAAAACCGTCCCGTCAGGACTGCGGTTCGTCGTCGGGAGCCGCCGGTTCGGGGAGTTCGATCCTGACGCGGGTGATGCGCCGTCCGTCGACCGCCTGAACGGTGAACTTCACCCCGCCGATCTCCGCGACTTCGCCGGGCTTCGGGATGTCGTCAAGTTCGGCCATCAGCAGCCCGCCGACGGTGTCCGGGCGGTCGTCGCCGGGCAGTTCGAGATTCAGCTCGCGTTCGACCTCGGCGAGCCGCACGAGCCCGCCGGATTCCCAGACGTAATCGGAGGTCCTTGTGAGCTGTTCCTCGGGTTTCTTCGGATGGAGCGAACCGACGAGTTCCTCCAGCAGGTCGTCGCGCGTGACAACGCCCGCCGTGCCGCCGAATTCGTCCAGTACGACGGCGATTTCGAACTGTTCCCGCTGCATGTCGTGCAGCACCTGGGAGACCGCCGCCCCCTCGGGCACGAAATGCGGCTTCTTCATCACTGAGCTCAAAACCGGAGTTCGGCGACGTTTCATCAGGGCGCGGAAATAATCCGCGGCGTACAGGATGCCGACGATGTTGTCGATGGTCCCGCGGTAGACCGGATACGCCGAAAAATCCTTCTCCGCGAGACGGCGTTCGATCTCCGCGGCCGGATCGTCCGCGCCGATGGCGGAGATGGCTCCGCGCCGGGTCATGATCTCGCCGCAGGTGATGTCATCGAGCTCGAAAACGTTCTGGATGATCCGCCGTTCGTCGGCGTCGATGAGGCCGGATTTCTCGCCCATGTTCACGAGCGAGCGGATCTCCTCCTCGGTGATGGTCTGGCCGCGTTTCCCCGGCCCGAACGGCATCATCACGAGTTCCACGGAGTTGTTCAGCAGCCACACCAGCGGGGCCGTGACGCGCGCCAGCAGATGGATCGGGATCGCGGCGTTCAGCGCGATGGCAGGGGCGTAGCGCAGCGCGATCTGTTTCGGCACGAGTTCGCCGAAGACGAGCGAGAAATACGACAGGATCACGGTGATGAGCACCACGCAGACGTTGTTGATCGTCTGCAGCGACAGCCCCGTGAATCCGGCGTCGCAAACGCGTCTCGCAAGCGGGTCGGAAAACACGTCGGATGCGAACGCGCTGGCGAGGAATCCGGCGAACGTCACCCCGATCTGCACGGTCGCGAGGAACCGTCCGGTATTGGCGGAGAGCGTCCCCAGGACACGGCCGCGCGTGCCGCACTTGGCGAGTTCGGCCAGCTGGACCGGTTTCAGGGAGATCAGCGCGACTTCGGCGGCCGCGAAAAAAGCGTTGCAGAGGACCAGAACGCTCAAAAAAAGAATCGGTGGTAACAAAATGGCTCCGGGGTTGCCTTGATCCGTATTTTCCCCTGGATACGGGGAACAAGCTAATAAAATACAGGAAAACGGAAGAAAGTCAAGCTTTTTTCTTGACTTTTCGCGAAAATGGCCTATTGTTCTATGATTTTATTCTTTTTCCGGGGGCTTTCCGACTCCCTGCGAGCGGAGACGGAAGATTTCGCCCGGTACATGCGAACAACTGGCAAACAAGGAATCCATCCATGATGAAACACACCAAGCGCCGTTTCGCCGCAATCCTGCTCGGGATCGGGATGATGTTCAGCTCCGCGGCATCTCTGCACGCCCAATCCCAGTGGCTCGACAAAGTCACCCTGTACTTCCCGAACCGCGTCCTCGACCTGCTCGATTCTTTCACTCTGAACATCGGCGTCGGACTCACCGCTCACGCCAGCCTGCGCGCCACGCACGAGGTCGGGATCGGCGGCGGATACTCCGCTACGGTCCAGATGGTGAAGGATCACAACCGCCAGTACGGCTTCGCCCGCAGAAACGGCGTCTACAGCGAGGTCGGCCCGTTCGTCGCCACGGACATGGAACGCCGTCCGGCATATCTGCTGGTGAAGGAATACTGGTGGGACAAGGACGGACTCGTCACGCCGTCCGACGAAATCCCCTTCGTGCCGAAGGAGGGCGCGGTCGACTTCTGGGAGATCGGCGGCTCGCTCGGTCTGGGCGTGATCGAGGCGGACGTGTCGATTCACCCGGTCGAGATCCTGGACGCCTTCCTCGGCTTCTTCTTCATCGACGTCTGCGACGACGACCTCACGTTCGAAAACTTCCGCTGAGGCCGTCCATGGCGATGCTTGAACTTCGCGGCGTTTCCAAGTCCTACGCGGACACGCCGGTCCTGCGTTCCGTCGACCTCTCGGTGGAGCCCGGCGAACTCATGTTTCTCCTCGGCCCCTCGGGCTGCGGCAAATCCACGCTCCTGCGCATCGTGGCCGGGCTCATCCGGCAGGATTCCGGCTCGATCGTGCTGAACGGGCGCGACGTCTCCGGCCTGCCGCCGGAGGCGCGAGACACGCCGATGGTATTCCAGAACTACGCGCTGTGGCCGCACCTGGACGTGGCGGGCAACATCGAATTCGGCCTCAAGCTCCGCAAACTCCCGCGCGAGGAGATCGCGAAGACCACGCGGGAAATGCTCTCCGTGGTCGGCATGACGGAGTTCGCGAAACGCAAGGTCAACGAGCTTTCCGGCGGCCAGCAGCAGCGCGTCGCCCTCGCGCGCGCCCTCGCCCTCCGCGGCTCCATTCTGCTCCTCGACGAACCGCTCTCCAACCTCGACGCACGTCTCCGCGACCTCATGCGGAGCGAAATCCGCAGGATTTGCAAGGAGCGGGGCCTGACCGCGCTCTACGTGACCCACGACCGCCGCGAAGCCCTGAGCGTGGGCGACCGCATCGCAGTCATGAAGGTCGGCGGCATCCTCCAGCTCGGCACACCCCGGACCCTTTACCGCCGCCCGGCCACGAAATTCGCCGCGGCGTTCCTCGGCGACGCGGATTTCCTGGACGCGAAATGCCTGGCGTCCGACGGCGACGGGGCCGTGTTCGAGACCGCCGCCGGCAAACTCCGCGTGAAGCTGGACGACCAGCCCGTCAAGCCGGAACCGAACGCCCCGTACACGCTCATGTTTCACCCCGAAGCCGTGCACGTCGACGCCCCGGAGACCGCGCCGAACGCCATCCCCTGCGTCGTCCGCGACGAAGTTTTCCTCGGAGAAACGACCGTCCTCACGCTCGAATCTTCCGGCGTGACCCTTCACGCCAGCGAGGGAGCCGCACCCGAACGCATCCCCGGCGCAAGCATCTTCTGCGCCGTTCCCCCGGACGCCTTCACCATCCTCCCGCCGGAGACGCGCTGACACACCCTCCCCGAGGCATACTCCATGAAACGACTCGCGTTCGCGCTCATCATCCCCGTCCTGCTCATCGTGCTGCCGCTCGTGCTGCGTCCAGCGGCCGACTGGAGCCCGTCGGCACAGGAACGCCTCGTGATCATCACGCCGAACTCCGAGCAGATCAAGTACGAATTCGAGCGCGCGTTCCGCAAGTGGTATCAGGACCACCGCGGCCGCGACGTCATGATCGACTGGCGCAGCCCCGGCGGCACCAGCGACATCGTGCGGTACATCAACGACCGTTTCGAGGCGGAGTTCCGCATCTACGCCCGCGAACACGGCATGGAATGGGACAAGGAGACCGCCGCGGCGTTCAAGAACCCGTCGCTCACGGCCGACGACCACCCGGCGCGCAAGCTCTTCCTCGAGTCCGGCATCGGCATCGGCGTGGACCTCTTCTTCGGCGGCGGCACGTACGACCAGGGGAAATTCGCCTCCATCGGCTACGGCGTCGACGGCGGCGTGCGCGAACGCCACCCCGAATGGTTCAAGGACGACGTGATCCCGATGAACTTCGCGGGCGAACAGATTTACGACCCGCAGGGACGCTACTACGGCTACTGCCTGTCGTCGTTCGGCATCGCATCCAATTTCCAGCGGGCGAAGGAGCTCGGCGTGGAACTGCCGCAGAACTGGATCGACCTCACGCGGCCCGAATGGTTCGGCACGCTCGCGCTCGCCGATCCGACCAAATCCGGCTCCATCACGAAGTGCTACGAGATGATCATTCAGCAGGCCATGGCCGAACTCGGCCCCGAACAGGGCTGGCTCGAGGGATTCCGCCGGGTCAAACTCATGGCGGCCAACGCACGATCCATCGCAGACAGCGCGGGCAAGGTCGTGCGCGACGTCTCATCCGGCGAAGCCGCCGCGGGCGTCTGCATCGACTTCTACGGTTTCAGCGAAGCCGAATGGTCCCGCGAGGTCACCGGCGCCCCCACCATGACCTACGTCATGCCGCGCGGGGGGACAGCCGTCACGGCCGACCCGGTCCAGCTCCTCCGGGGAGCGCCGAACCCGGACGCCGCGAAGGATTTCATCGACTTCCTGCTCTCGGACGAGGGCGCGGCCATCTGGCTCCTGAAGCCCGGCACGCCCGGCGGCCCGGAGCGTTATGCCCAGCTGCGCCCGACCGTCAGGCGCGACCTGCCGGAGAAACTCCCGGCCGAGCTTCAGAGCTTCCCGGATTACCGCCCGTACGAGCTCGGGGGCACGTTCGAATACCATTCCGAGTGGACGGGGCGTTATTTCAGCCTCATCCGCGTGCTCATCAAATGCGCGGTGCTCGATCCGGCGGACGATCTCCGCGCCGCATGGCGGGCCGTGCTGGATCACGGAGGCCCCGAGGCCAATCCCGAGGCCATGGCCGAACTGCTCGCGCTCCCCGTGCCGTATGACGCCGCACCGGCCGAATCCAAGCTCCTCGGCGGGACTCCGGCGGAAGCCGCGGCCGCGCGGACGCGCTGGACCGAGGACGCCCGGAGCCATTATCTGCGCGCGAAGGAACTCGCGCGGGGGAAAGGAGCGGCCGTGAAATG
>JAFYBD010000085.1 GCA_017540385.1 Lentisphaeria bacterium | reverse complement strand
TAAACTTCAGGCCTACGAACACCGCATCCTCGACCAGTCGGTCGCGGAAATCCTCAACACCGCCCGCCGCACCGGATCCCGCGTTGCCGGTCCGATCCCGCTGCCGACCCGGGTGGAACGTTTCACCGTCAACCGCTCTCCCCACGTGGACAAGAAGTCCATGGAACAGTTCGAGATCCGGACTCACAAGCGGCTGATGGACATCATCGACCCCACCGCCAAGACGGTCGACGAGCTGAAGAAGCTCAGTCTCCCCGCAGGCGTGGATATTTCCATCAAGATCGGCGGCTGATCCGCAGCTGCCGAACAAGTCTCCGGCCGAACGGTTCGGCCGCGGACGGCAATCCGGCACCAAGGTCCTTTTCCGATTGAGGACATGTGCCTGAAAGGAGAAACAACATGAAAGGTTTGATCGGAAAGAAAGTCGGGATGACCCAGCTTTACGACGACAAGGGTGTGCTGACCCCTGTGACGGTCGTTCAGGCTGGCCCGTGCGTCGTTATCGACGTGAAGAATGTGGAACGCGACGGTTATTCCGCCGTGCTTTTCGGATTTGGTTCCCGGAAAGCGAAGAACGCGGGCAAGGCAGTTGCCGGCCAGGCCGCAAAGGCCGGAGTCCAGACTCCGTCCATCATGAAAGAGTTCCGCATCACCGACGACTCCAAGTTCGAGATCGGCTCCGAAATCGGCGCCGGCATCTTCGAAGAAGGTGAATATCTCGACGTCACCGGCGTGACCAAAGGACGCGGCTATCAGGGCGTCATGGTCCGTCATCATTTCAAAGGCGGTCGTGATGGACACGGCGGCGGCTGGCACAGAAAACCCGGCTCCATCGGATGCCGTGAATCCCCCGGCAACATCATCAAGGGCAAGAAGATGCCCGGTCAGCACGGCAGCGTCCAGCGCACTGTGCAGAACCTTCGTGTTGTCAAAGTTGATTCTGCGGAAAATCTGATCTTTGTAAGTGGGGCGATCCCGGGTCCCAACGGCGGCACCGTCCTCGTCAGAAAAGCGATCAAGAAATAACCCAAACTTACAAGGTGACTCGATATGAATCTCGATATTCTGAATATGAAGGGCGAAAAGGTCGGCGTTTACGACCTTCCCGATACCGCCCTTGAAACGGAGAAGGGCTCCCAGGCGGTCAAAGACACCGTCGTTTCCTTCCTCAACGCCTGCCGTGCCGGCACGGCATCCACCAAGACCCGCGGAGAAGTCTCCGGCGGCGGCCGCAAGCCGTTCAAGCAGAAAGGTCTCGGTCGTGCCCGCAGCGGTTCCTCCCGTAACGCCTCCTGGCGTCACGGCGGTGTGGCGTTCGGCCCCACTCCCCGCAGCTTCGCAACCAAAACCAATTCCAAGGTTCGCCGTCTCGCCCTCCAGCGCTCGTTCTCCGAGAGCGTGAAGAACGGCGGTGTCATCGTGGTCGACGACGTGAAGTTCGAGACCCCGAAGACCAAAGAGGCCGTCGCGGCGTTCAACGCCGTCAAGGCCACCGGCAAGATCCTCTGCGTCGTCGCCGATTACGAGGAAAACTCCATCCTCGCCACCGGCAATCTCCCCACCGTCTGCCTCATGAAGGCTTCCGCGGTCAACACCTACCAGGTTCTCTGGGCCGACATGCTGGTCTGCAGCAAGGACGCCATGGATGTAATCGTCAAGCGCATTGAGAAGGTGAGCAAATGAAATCTTCCTACGACATCATCAAGCACATCATGATGACCGAGAAGTGCACGCTTCTCAAGGGCGCCAACCAGTACTCCTTCAAGGTCTGCTCCTGCGCCACGAAGACCGAAATCGCCGACGCCGTCGAAGAAATCTACGACGGAGTCAAGGTCAAGTCCGTGAACATCATGAATTACACCGGCAAGCTCAAACGCGTCGGCAAGTCCCCGGTGCGCGGCCGTCGTTCCAACTGGAAAAAAGCCATCGTCACCCTCGCCGAGGGTTCGATCGAGCTCGCATAAGGAGACACGCAAATGCCGATTAAAACCTATAAGCCCACGACGAACAACCGCCGCTACATCGGCGTCGTCGACTACTCCGCCGAACTGACCAAGAAGTCCCCGGAGAAGGCTCTGACCAAGGGCATCCGCTCCACCGGCGCCCGCAACAACGTCGGCCGTATGACCGTCCGCTTCCGTGGCGGCGGCAACAAGCGCGCCTACCGTCAGATCGATTTCGCCCGCACGAAGACCGGTCCCGCGACCGTCAAGGCCATCGAGTACGATCCGAACCGCTCCGCCTTCATCGCCCTCATCTGCTATGAAGACGGCGTGAAGTCCTACATCCTCGCGCCCGCAGGCCTCAAGGTCGGTCAGGTCATTTCCTCCGGCCCGAACGCCGAGATCAAGCCCGGCAATGCGCTTCCGCTGAAGAACATCCCGCAGGGCCTCCAGATCCACAACATCGAGATGACCCCCGGCCGCGGCGGCAAGATCGTCCGCTCCGCCGGTCAGTACGCCGTCCTCCGTTACAAGGAAGGCGACTACTGCCAGGTCAAGCTCCCCAGCGGTGAAGTCCGCATGTTCCACATCAACTGCCTCGCCACCATCGGCCAGGTCGGCAACCTCGACCACATGAACGTCTCCCTCGGCAAGGCCGGCAAAGCCCGTTACAAAGGCTTCCGTCCCCACGTCCGCGGCGTCGTCCAGAACCCGGTCGACCACCCCATGGGCGGCGGCGAAGGCCGTTCCTCCGGCGGCGGTCACCCCGTGTCCCCCTGGGGTCAGCTTGCCAAGGGCAAACGCACCCGTCACCCGAAGAAGCCGAGCAACAAGTTCATCGTCGAATGCAGGAGAAAGTAACCTATGGGCAGATCAATCAAAAAAGGTCCGTTTGTGGACTATCATCTGGTCGAAAAAGTCGAACGCATGGAAAAGGCCGGCGGCGCCAAGAAGCCGATCAAGACCTGGTCCCGCCGTTCCATGGTACTCCCCGAGTTCGTCGGGTACACCTTCAACGTGCACAACGGCAAGATCTTCGTTCCCGTGTTCGTCACCGAGAACATGGTCGGACACCGTTTCGGCGAATTCGCCCCGACCCGTACCTTCCACGGCCACGGCGTCATCTCCGGCAAGACGGTGTAATCCGCCTCGTCAGAGACACAGTATCCGTTATACGGTACTTTCTTCCGGGATTCCCTCACGGGGGTCCCGGATTTTTTTTGTTTTCACGGGGGGGGAGCGTTCTTGCGGGGCGTTCTCTCTGTCGGATGCGCTCAACCGTCCGGAAATGCCCCTCCGATGCACGATGCGGCTTCGGATGGAACCGGGGAGGGGGCACGCCGTCAGCGGGCGCAGGATGCCGTTTGCGCGCGATTGCGGGGCGTTTTACGGGGGAGGATGTGCGTCAGGACGCGATCGTGGCGTCCTGGAGATAGATTTCGCGGGCGAACGGCTCGAATTTGAGGAGCGTGCCCTCGAACGTGATCGTGCTGCCCTTCGCCGCGTCGAGATCGCGCTGGAGTTCGGGCGCGAACGCCGCCACGGCCTTGATCTGGACCGGGCCGCCGTATTTCGACTGCTGGATTTTCCACACGGCGATCGTGGCCTTCACGCCCCGGGTGGTACCGAACACGAAATCCATGCTGAACGGCATGGCCGCGAGGAGTTCGCCCTGCCAGCGGACCCGCTGCCCCTTCATCGCGTCGAACGCCGCGCGCTCCTCGTTTCCGGGGAACGGTTTGGCGAAGAGCGTGGAGCAGACGGACTCGGCGGAGAGCGCGGAGTTCGTTTCCGGGACGTTTGCGGGCGATTCCGGCGCGGTCGGCGCTTCGCCCGGGAACACGGCCGTCCGGGGCGCTTCCTCAGCCTCGGCGGGCCCGGAAACGTTTTGAACGGGTTTTCCCTGCTGTTCCTCGGTGCGCATGTGGGCGCAGTCGTCGGCATGGATGCGGATGATGGCGGTCTTGCCGGACGTGCGTTCGTCCGGGACCCTGCGGAGTCGCGCGGTGTCGGTGCCGACGTCGACCTTCAGGGGGGCGTAGCGTTTGGGCGTGTCCTCGCGTTCGGGCGGGGCGTCGAATATCTGCGATTCGGCCACGGAGGGCGAAACGCGCTGCTTCTTGTCGGTCCGGGGCTGTCTGAGGTCGGGCATCGGGGTGTCCGACGGGTTTTCGAGGGCGTTCGCGATGGCCGACATGGCGTCGATCACGGAGACGTCCGGCGTGGACGCCCGGAGCCGGACGGAGACGCCTTCGGGGTTGAACGTGCAGGCCGGGAAGAGTCGCACGAGGTTGAGCACGGCGGAACGGTTCGAGGGGACCGCGAGGAAGCGGTCGAACGCGTCTTCGGAGTCGGCGGAGCAGAAGAATGATGGTTCCGAGGAGGGGAAGAACATCCGCGAGGTGAAGACCGGATGGCCGTCGAGGATGCGCTCGGCGATGGTGTCGAGGTCGCGGACCACGCAGACCCGGATGCCCGGGGTGCGGCGGAGCTCCACGAAGTACCGGACATAATTCCTGCCGAACCGCTTGATGAGGATGTTCCGCCCGGAGAACCGGCCCGAGATGGAGGCGTTTTTGCCGTCCGGGGAGTCACCGGATTCGAACTTGCAACCGAGCTCCTTGGCGGCGTTCTGCCACTGGTCGAGGAAATCGCGTCTGGCCTGGGGGACGGGGCCGTCTCCGTCGTCGGTCAGCCCCTCGCGCTCCGCGTCCTCGTCCATGCTCCGCTTCACGGTGCGGGCGCCGTTGATCATGGCCATGAAGACCTTCCAGATCACGATGGCAGCGACGACGGCGAAGAGTTTGAAGAGGATCGAAGGCATGGGCCCCTGCCGTGTTTGAAATCGTCAGGCGCCGATGGCGGCCCGGCACGCGCGGAGCGTGTTCTTCATGAGCATGGCGATGGTCATGGGACCGACGCCGCCTGGGACGGGCGTGATGAGGGAGGCTTTCTGCGCGACGGAGTCG
>JAFYBD010000084.1 GCA_017540385.1 Lentisphaeria bacterium | reverse complement strand
GGATGCTGTGCATCTGGCTTTCGCCATCTGGGGAATCTTTGCATGGAGACGAAAAAGCCCCTCGGTGTGAGGGCCTGGCGATGGAGGCTTCCGAACCGCTTACTTGGCGTATTCGAAGGAACCCTTGCGGGTCTCGCTCTTTTTGAAGCGGGGCTCGTCGGTGCTCTTGATCTCCCGGAAGATGCCGCTGTAAAGCGTCTGCTCCGGGGTCTTCGCGCCGGTAGGCGTCCAGAGCCCCATCTCCACCGCCTTGGCGATGATCTCCTTGCAGTTCATCGGCTCGCGGCTGGCGGCGAGCACCTGCGCCGCCGCGTTGAGGAGCGAGAGCTTCTTCTCCGGGCGCGGTCCGCTTCCGGACTCCGGGGCGGGGTTGACGGCGTTGTCTTCTTCCTCGGCGGCCTCGGGCTCCGTGGTCTCGGGTTCTTCTTCCGGTTCGGCGACGATCCGCACGATGCGGCGGACTTCGAACTCCCGGCCGGTGGACTGGCTCTTGACCTTCCAGCCGTTGGCGGTGACCTCGGTCACGGTGACTTCGACCTCGTTGCGGCCGATCTTGACGATTGCGACGGTTCCGACTGCGACGTTGATTTCGTTGGCGATGCTCATAATTACCTCCTTGTTGTAGGTTGTTGATGTTGAGCGCTTTTCGTATCGCTGCGCATATATAACCATGACTTTTCGACTATAGCAAGTCGGAATTCAAAAATAAAGGCAAAATAAATGGATAATTCATTGAAACTCACCGCATTACAGCCGGAATTGCTGGTGAATATCCTCAAAGGCGCGGGCTCGCGGCTGATTTCTGCCGAGCTTCTCGTCGCGGACTTCGCGGCCGGGGCTCCCCGAAATGAGGACGGCACGATCAATCTGGTCGAGTTCGGCGCGTGGGTCGTGAAAGGAGATGAGGCGAATGCCACTCAATCCGAGTAATATGCGCGTGGTGGATGTCGCCCGGCTGCTGAATTCCACCTCGCAGGGCTTCGTTCTGGCGCAGGCCCGGCTCTATCGTGACTTCAACCGAGTCGGCTTCCGGATCGCGGCGGCCGAGAATCCCAGGAATATAAATCTCCTTAAATATATAGCGTGGGCTTATGACCAGAAGCACACCCCGCGCGAGGAGACCGGCCCGCGTTCATATGAGGATCGCAAAAATGCGGAACGGGCGCGGCAGGCGGAGCAGTCCCTTGCCGGACGCGACATCGGAGATCTGCCGGAGGTCGTGAATCCCGAGCGCAAGAAGGAGTGCGAGCGGAATTTCCAGCTTTTCTGCGAGAGTTACTTCCCGGAGACCTATTCTCTGGAATGGTCGCCGGATCACCTGAAGGTCATTGAGCGGATCGAAACGGCCGTGCTGTCGGGCGGATTGTTTGCGTTGGCGATGCCTCGCGGTTCGGGCAAGAGCACGCTCGCTGAAACTGCCGCGATCTGGTCGATGGTTTACGGCCACCGCGAGTTCGTGACGCTGATCGGCGCGACGGAATCGGCCGCGCTGGAGATGCTCGACTCCATCAAGACCGAGCTGGAAGTGAACGAGAATCTCGCCGCAGACTTCCCGGAGGTGTGTTACCCCATCGAACAGCTGGACGGAATCGCTAACCGCTGCGCCGGTCAACTCTACCACGGCGAGCGCACACGAATCACGTGGACCAGTAACGAGATCGTGTTGCCCACGATCAAGGACAGCCGGGCTTCGGGAATCATCGTCCGGGTAGCGGGAATAACCGGTCGAGTTCGGGGGATGAAATATAAGCGTGCGGACGGCCGGAGTGTGCGGCCCTCACTGGTCATCATCGACGACCCGCAGACTTCCGAGTCGGCAGGTTCCCTGGAACAGACTCGGAAGCGGGTGCGTGTTCTTGCCGGGGATATCCTCGGTCTGGCCGGGCCGGGGCAGAAGATTTCCGGCATTATGCCGTGCACCATTATTCGGCCCGGAGATATGGCAGACATTATTCTGAATAGAAACACACATCCGGACTGGAATGGCGAGCGGACCAAGATGGTATATAAGTTTCCGAGGAATATGAAGCTCTGGGAAGAGTACGCCGACATCCGCTCTGAGGCTCTCCGGACGGACGGGAACTTCGACGCTGCTACGGAGTTTTACAAAGCACACCGGGCAGAGATGGACGAGGGCGCGGTCGTGAGCTGGGAGGCGCGTTATAATCACGACGAGATTTCCGCGCTCCAGCACGCGATGAACCTCAAACTTCAGGACGAGGCGGCGTTCCAGTCGGAATATCAGAACGACCCGCTCCCGGAGGACACCGAGGATGACGGCATCCTCTCCGTGGACGAAATCGCCGGGAAAGTCAACGGTCTGGCGCACGAGAAAGTGCCGATTGCCTGCGACAAGCTCACGATGTTCATCGATGTGCAGAAGGCTCTGCTGTTTTATGTGGTGGTGGCGTGGTCGGATGATTTCACCGGCGCGGTGATCGATTACGGGGCTTGGCCCGACCAGCACCGCCGTCAGTTCTCCCTGGCGGACGCGAACCCGACCATCCAGACCAAGTTCCCGAAGGCGGGCTTCGAAGGGGCGCTGTACGCCGCCCTGGACGCGCTGACCAAGGATTACCTCGGCCGGGAATGGGAGCGCGAGGATGGGGCGGTTCTCAAAATTGAGAAGGCGTTGATCGACGCGAACTGGGGGCAGTCCACTGACATCATCTATCAGTTCTGCCGACAGAATGTTCACGCCGGGGTGCTGCTGCCATCGCACGGACGGTATGTCGGCGCGAGTTCCAAGCCCATGACGGAATACCGCAAGCAGCCCGGCGACCGGCTGGGACTGAACTGGATGATGCCCAACGTGGCGGGCAAGCGGGCGATCCGGCACGTCATCTACGATTCCAACTACTGGAAAAGTTTTATTCACGCCCGGCTCGCGGTCTCGCTCGGCGACAAGGGGAGCCTCTCGCTCTACGGCAGGATTCCCGGCATTCACCAGCTGTTTGCGGAACACCTTACCGCCGAATACCGGGTGAAGACTCAGGGGCGCGGCCGCTGGGTCGATGAATGGAAACTGAAGCCGGAACGCAGCGACAACCACTGGCTGGACTGCACGGCCGGGTGCGCGGTCTGTGCTTCCATGCTGGGCGCGACGCTCCCGGAACTCGGCGCTGTCCGACCCGCGCCCAGACCGAAAATCAAACTTTCCGACCGGGTCAGCGGCGCTCCCGCGCAGGAGAGCGTCCCGCATACCGGCAGGATCAAACTTTCCGAACTCAGGAGCAGGAAAAATGGATAATGAGACTATCAGACGGATCGCGGCGATTCTGGCCGCCGCGATTATGCGAAAAAAGTTGCAGAATTGAGCTCAGAATGAGTTGCTATCCCGCTCGACGAGAGCTTATATATAGCACGAAATTCTGAGCAGGAGATTTTTATGGCGAAAGCGACTCAAATAAAAAACAATATCCGCGTGGAACTCGCCCGGCTTCAGGTCATGGAGCTGGACGAGCTGCGGACCAAATGGCGCGAACTGTACGGCAAGGAGCCGCCCGACTGCGGGAAGGTATTCTTCCGCCGACAGCTTGCATTCCGGATTCAGGAACTGCAATACGGCGGCATCAGTGAATCGGCGCAGACGGCGCTGACCGAGATCGGCAACACGCCGAAGCCGCGCAAAAACGCGGGCGGCATCCTCCCCGGAACCCGCTTCGAACGGAACTGGAAGGGCAAGGTCTGCGTGGTCGTGGCGACTGCGGACGGCTTTGAATACAACGGACAAACATACAAATCCCTTTCCGGGGCGGCCTTCGCCATCACGGGGACGCAGTGGAACGGGAAGAAATTTTTCGGAGTGAAATAATGGAAGAAATAGTCAGATGTGCCTGCTATACAAGGAAATCGGTTGAAGACGCCACGTTGGACCGCGACTTTAATTCGTTGACTTCGCAGCGTGAAGCCTGCGAAAACTACATCGCCAGTCAGAAAAGCAAGGGCTGGGTCTGTCTGCCGGAGCATTATGACGACGGCGGGTACTCCGGCGGCAATATGAATCGCCCGGCGATGACCCGGCTGAAAGAGGACATCAAGGCCGGGAAAATCGACATGGTAATTTGTTTCAAGCTCGACAGATTGAGCAGGTCAATTCTTGATTTCGCCGAGTTGCAGAAGTTCTTCGAGGAGAACAATGTACACTTTGTCAGCGTCACGCAGGACATCGACACTTCCACCAGTTCCGGACGGATGCTTTTGAATATCCTGATTACATTCGCGGTGTTCGAACGGGACCTGATTATCGACCGCGTAAAAACGGCCATAGAGGGCGGGAAAAAACGCGGAAAATTCTGCGGCGGCGTCCCGATGCTGGGCTATCGTTCCGACCCGTTTACCAAGAAACTTCTCATCGACGAGGAAGAAGCGAAAACGGTTCGGCTGATCTTCGAGAAATACATGGCACTGGAGTCCATTCAGGCGACGGTCGCGGAGATCAACCGGCTGGGCCTGAAAACCCGCGAATGGGTGTCGGTCAGCACCGGCAAGAAGCATATGGCGAAACCGTGGAACACCTCCTCCATCCACCGGATTCTCACCAGCCCGATTTATGCCGGGTATGTATCGCATTACGATACCAACTATGAGGGCGAGCACGAGCCGATCATTCCCCGGCCGCAATGGGAGAAGGTTCAGCAGATGCTCACCGGAAACAGTCCGGTGAAGCGCGGACAGAAGCGCCAGCGGAACAGTCATCCGTTCTCCGGGCTGGTCCGGTGCGGACACTGCGGCTGCGCGCTGACCCCGACTTTCACGAGCAAGAGGGGAAAGAAATACTGCTACTACACCTGCTCGGCTCTCAACAAGAACGCGACCCACGAATGCACGGTAAAACGGATTCCGGCCGGGGATTTGGAACAGACCGTGATCTCCCAGCTCGTCGGTCTGTTCCGGGCTCCGGCGATCCTGCGGGAAACCTTGAAAGCCGTCCGGCAGAAAGAGGAACTTCTGCTGCAGAACAGCGAGCGCGACTGCGAGATGCTGCAGGCGCACCTGACCGAACTGAAACAGCGGGCGCTGAAAGAGGAAATCGACTACGACGAGGTCAAGAAGGCCGCGACCCTTCTGGCCGAAGCGAAGCGTAAACGCTCGCTTCTGCGCGAACCCACCACCGAGGACGAGATCATCGCCGCGCTGGGCGATGCGGCGGGGTTGTGGGAATTCATGTTCCCCGGAGCGCGGCAGGAGCTCATCCAGCTGGTGGTCGGGGAAATCGTGGTCTTCCCTGAGCGGATCAGTTTCGTTTTGAAAGTGGACGGCCTGAAAGACCTGGCTTCCGAGATGGCGATCGGCGGCTACTTCAACCAGCCCCACGGCAATCCCGCCGAGATCCCGGAGAGTCGGCAGGATATTTTGGACGACGGTTCCATCCGGATCACCATGAAGCTGGAACTGAAACGGATCGAGGGGCATCGCCGGGTGGTGATCCCGGCCCCCGGCGCGGAACGGCTGAAGCAGACCTCGCTCCTCCGGGCGATCAACAACGCCCGGAAATGGATGGACATGCTGATCAATGGCGAGGCACAGAACGTGACCGATTTGTCAAAGCAGCTCGGTCTGAAAACCGGCTACGTCACCCGCATCCTTTCCCTGAACAGCCTTGCCCCGGACATCGTCGAGGCGATCCTCGCGGGGATCGAACCCGATGGGCTGTCCATCGCAAAGCTCACCGAGCAGCCGATCCCGGAGGACTGGAACGAGCAGCGGCGGCTTTACGGCTTCCCAGAACGGTGATAGGGGGAACCGTTTGGCGGCAGGAGAAATCCTGCCGCCTTTTTGCGTTTCTGGGGCCCTGTGGCGCGGGTTTGCGGCAGGGCCGGGAACAGGGCGGGAGGTGGGCCGGAGCGCGACGAACGAGGCGTGTCTGCGCAATTCAGGGCGTCCCCGTGTAATCTACTGCGGCGCAAAGGGAAAAAGTTGAATAAAAATCCATACAGAATGCATAATTTGCCTTGAAATTTTATGGTTTAAGATGTAAATTAGAGGTACTGTGTTGTACCCTGCTTGTTTTGGAGATTTTCGTCTTTTTTTGCCATTTTTCGGAACAAAGTGTAAGAAAATCGAAAAAGCAGGTAGTCAGAACATAGGACGGATGAGGAGAAAACGAAATGAGCGAATACGGGTTATTTGACTTTTTCTTTGACGACAGTCGCGAACGCCGTCATCAGGAATACTTGGAACGGCAGCAGAAGAAGTCATAAAGACTGACTTAATATATAATTGACAATGGGGAATGCCCGAACGCCTTTGAGTGATTCGGGCGTTCCTTTACAGATAGTAGATTTTTTTGCTTTTTTCTGATATACTTTAGTCATTAAAAGAACAATGCAATATTAGCGTGGGGATTTTTATGCCCTTCGATAACGTCCGGAAAATTGCGCACATTTTGAAAAACAGGACTTGAAAAGAGCCTGTTTCCATGATTGATTATCGTTACCCAAAACCCTAATCAAACAGAAAGGAAACAGGCTATGGGAAATGTAGCGCAGAAAAATGAAAAGTCAATCATCGGAGCCGTCAAAATTGATGAAAAAGGTGTAATGGATCATCTTTCCGGATTGGTCAGGCAGTCGGTCGAGGAGACTTTGAACACGTTTCTGAATGAAGAGGCGGATGCGATCTGCAATGCGGGACGATATCAGCACAGTCCGGAACGAGTTGACACAAGAGCGGGATCATACAAGAGGAAACTGCTGACTTCCTCCGGAGAGGTTGAACTTAAAGTTCCCCGGCTTCGCACACTGCCATTTGAAACGCAGATTATCAAACGGTATCAGACGAAGCAGAGCAGTGTTGAAGAGGCATTGATCGAGATGTATCTGGCGGGAGT
>JAFYBD010000083.1 GCA_017540385.1 Lentisphaeria bacterium | reverse complement strand
GACGCCGCGGCCGCCCTCGCCGACGGCCGCGCCACGTCCGCAGCCCTCTGCGGCGCTTTCCTGGAACGCATCCAGGCCGTCGAACCGAAGGTGAAGGCCCTGCTCGCCGTGAACCCGGACTCCGTGATGGCGCAGGCCCTCGCGTCCGATTCGCGCCGCGCCGCCGGGACTCCGCTGAGCGAGTTCGACGGCATCCCGATCACCCTCAAGGACAACATCTGCGCGAAGGACGAGCAGTGCTCCTGCGCTTCGAAGATCCTGAAGGGCTTCGTCTCGCCCTACGACGCGTTCGTGACCTCGAAACTGAAAGCCGCGGGCTGCGTGCTCCTCGGGCGCGCCAACATGGACGAATTCGCCATGGGCTCCTCCTGCGAGACCAGCGCCTACCAGAAGACGGCGAACCCGTGGAATCTCGATTGCGTCCCCGGCGGCTCCTCCGGCGGTTCCGCGGCCTCCGTGGCCGCCCTGGAAACGGTCGCCGCGCTCGGGTCCGACACCGGCGGCTCCATCCGTCAGCCCGCCGCGTTCTGCGGCGTCGTCGGCCTCAAGCCGACCTATGGACGCGTCTCCCGCAACGGTCTCGTGGCGTTCGCTTCCTCGCTGGACCAGATCGGACCGCTCTCCCGCACCGTGTGGGACGCCGCGGCGATCCTCGACCTCATCGCCGGTCACGACGAGAAGGATTCGACGAGTCTCCCGCAGGAACCCGGCGACTTCGCCGCCGACCTCGTGGAGTTCGAGAAGAATCCCCGCCTCGACGGTGTGAAGATCGGCCTGCCGAAAGAATATTACGAGCTCGAGGGCATGGACCCCGGCGTGAAGCGCATCATGGACGGCGCGATCGATGCTTTCCGTTCGCTCGGAGCCTCGTTCGTCGACGTTTCCCTGCCGCACACGAAATACGCCATGGCGTGCTACTACATCATCGCCACGGCCGAAGCCAGCGCGAACCTCGCCCGCTTCGACGGCATCCGCTACGGCTACCGCAGTCCGAACGCCACCGACATCAATTCGACCTACGAGAAGTCCCGCGGCGAAGGGTTCGGAAACGAGGTCCTGCGCCGCATCATGCTGGGCACCTACGTGCTGAGCAGCGGCTACTACGACGCGTACTACCTGCGCGCCCAGAAAGTCCGCACGCTCCTCCGCCGCGATTTCCAGGAGGCCTACAAGCTCTGCGATTTCCTCCTCACCCCCGTCACGCCCGCTCCGGCGTTCCATTTCGGCGCGAAGACCGATCCGCTGCAGATGTATCTCTCCGACGTGTTCACCACGGCGCTGAACCTCTCCGGCGACTGCGGCCTCAGCGTGCCGGCCGCGCTGGACGAGGCGACCGGGCTTCCCGTCGGCGTGCAGCTCATCGCCCCGGCGATGGAGGAGAAACGCATCTTCCGAGCCGGACGCGCTTTCGAGCTCGTCCGCGCGCAGAAGGATTTCGTCGCTCCCCTGCAGTGAACTCTGCGCGGGGGCGTTTCCGCGGGCGGTCTGAGCCGCCCGCTCCGATTTTCACAGGACAGGAGGCGAGATATGACAAGCGGACCTGACAGGATTTCCGAGGTCGCGCGCGCTGCCGCGGCGTCGTTCCATGTGTTTTTCACCGGGGAATCCCCCGCGCCCGGTTCCTTCGCGTCGCGTCTGGAGACCGTCCTCGGCGCGATCGTGCAGGATTTGAACGGCGCGTCTTCCGCCAATCTCTACGCTCCCCCGTCGAACGCCTCCGATCCGATCGATGCGCTGAACCTCCTCGCCGAATCCTGCACCGTTCACCCGTTCGCCCGCAACCTCGACAGGATGCTTCTGGAGCGTCTGGCCGCGCTCACTCCCCGGGAGACTTCCCCGCGCGGGAATTCCGCCCAGGATCCCGATACCGCATTTTTCCACCGTCACGCCGTCCACCTCGCGGAACTCCTGAAGGACCTGATCCCGGAGTATTGCGGCATCCTCGCGCAGAGGTCCGGCCCCGCGGTCGGCGACGCCGTGCCCCGGCTGCGTCCCTCGGCTGTCCATCTGTCGTCCGCCCAGAGCGCCCTGCTGCGGATGAAGCCCGGCGCGGTCGCGATGGAAGTCGCCCGCGCGTCCTCGGACGATCCGTTTTCCGCCGGCCGCATCTTCCGCCATCGCGACGGTGTTTTCACGCCCCTCGCGCTCCCCTCGATCCGCGGCGTCGGCGACTTCTACGGGTTCCAGCCGGTCCGGAGGATGTTCCAGGAGCATTTCAAGGCGTTTTCCGAGGGGCGCAGCAATCTCCCGCTCCTGATCTCGAGTCTCCCGGGCCTCGGCAAGACCCAGATGAGCATCGCCTACAGCCTGTCGTTCCCGAACATCACCCTCATCATCCCGGAGCCCGCGGACATCGCGACCGGGCTGGAACGCCTGATCGCCGCGCTCGCGAAGCACCCGGACCGCAAGTTCATGCTGTTCTTCGACGACATCGACGCGGCCACGACCGACTGGTATTATTTCCGCTCGAATATCGGCGGCACGTTCTCCCTCCCGCCGAACATCACGATCACGATCGCCTCGAACCAGCGCTTCCCGGCGAACATCTCCAGCCGCGGCCGGGGCTGCGAATTCCCCATGTTCGACGAGATACGCTGCCAGGAGATGATCCTCGACTTCCTCACCGCGAAGGGCCTCCGCGAACCCTCGAAGAACCTCGTCGCGGTGATCGCCTCCGACTACGTGAGCGAGTTCGGCCAGAAGCAGTTCGAGGAGCTCTCCCCGCGCACGCTCGTCCGTTACCTCGACCACTACCTCTCCGACCCGGCGAAACGCAAGACGCTCATGGACGAGGCGAACAGCGACGTGGTGCCGCAGCCCGACCCGCAGGTCTTCTACGAGGAGAACGTGAAGCTCATGCGCTCCATTCACGGCGAAGCCGCGCTGGAGCAGTTCCGCAAGGATGCCATCCATGTCTCGTGACGCCGGCGACCTCCTCTTCCCGCCCGAACCGGGATCCGGTTTCGAGCTCGATCCCGGGCTCCCGGAGCAATTCCCGGAGGACGACGACGGCGAACTGAAGCCTCTGCTCGGAGACGATTACTACATGCGCGCCGCGCTCCGCTGCGCCCAGCAGGCCGCCGACGCCGGCGAAGTCCCGGTCGGAGCCGTCGCCGTGAAGGACGGCCTCATCATCGCGCGTTCGTGGAACCAGGTCGAGCTCCTGAAGGACGCGACCGCCCACGCCGAACTCATGCTCATCGCGTCGCTCCCCCAGATCGTCGGGGACTGGCGGCTGGACGGCATCGACGTCTACGTGACCAAGGAGCCGTGCGCGATGTGCGCCGGTGCCATGGTGAACTCGCGCATCCGCCGCGTGATCTTCGGCATGCGCGACCCCCGCTGCGGAGCCGCCGGTACCGCGCTGGACGTGACCGGGTTCCCCGGCATGCTCCATCATGTGGAGGTCTCCGGCGGACTTCTGGAGGAGGAGTGTAAAACGATGTTCCAGGCATTTTTCCGCACGGTCCGGGACAATGCCCGAAAAAAGAAGTGAGGAATCGCTCCCGCGGCTTGAAAAATCGGGCTCCGGGAGGTATATTTTTTCTTGCATTATTTTTTATGAAACAATTCATCCAGGAAGGATCACCTCATGGACTATCGCATTGAAATGTCGGTGAAGCCGCAGTGGCAGGACGCCCGCGGCCAGGGCGTCGTACGCCGTCTCGCAGCTCTCCCCGGACTGCCGCACGTCAACGGCATTCGCACCCGTTCCGTCTACACCGTCTCCGCCGACATCACGCCGGACGAAGCGGCGAAGGTCGCGCAGGAGCTCGCCGACCCCGTCACCCGCAGCGGCATCGTGGGCGAGACCCCCTCGAAGGACCTGAACTATACGTGGCTGATCCGCGTGGGTTTCAAGCCCGGCGTGACCGACAACGTGGCGCGCACGGCCTGGGAGGCCATCGGCGACATCATCGGCCGCAAGCTCACCCGCGAGGAGCAGGTCTTCAGCTCCATCGAATATCTGGTGGATTCCCCCGAGATGACCCGGGAGCAGGCGCGCCGCATCGCCACCGGTCTGCTCGCGAACGTCCTGATCGAGACCGTGGACGTGTTCTCCCGCGACGAACTCCTGAACGCTTCCATCCCGCTGAACAAGCCCCTGATCCGCGGCCTCGGCGAAGTCATCGTCCACGAGTATGACCTCGAAGTCTCCGACGAAAAGCTCATGGAGCTCTCCCACAAGGGCACCCTCGCGCTCAGCCTCGAGGAGATGAAGTCCATCCAGGGGTATTTCCGCAAGCTCGGCCGCAAGCCCACCGACGTCGAAATGGAGGTGCTCGCCCAGACCTGGAGCGAACACTGCAAGCACAAGATTTTCGCGGCCGACATCGACTACACCACGCCCGACGGGAAGACCGTGCAGATATCCTCGCTCTACAAGAGCTACATCAAGAAGAGCACCAAAGAGCTCCAGGCCGAGATTCCCTGGCTCGTCTCCGTCTTCACCGACAACGCGGGCGTGATCCGCTTCAACGACCGCTTCGACCTGGTCTACAAGGCCGAGACCCACAACAGCCCCTCCGCCCTCGATCCCTACGGCGGAGCCATGACCGGCATCGTGGGCGTGAACCGCGACCCGCTCGGAACCGGCCAGGGCGCGGACCTGCTCCTGAACGTCTGGGGCTACTGCCTCGGTTCCCCGTTCACCGACCCGATCAACGTCCCCGAGG
>JAFYBD010000082.1 GCA_017540385.1 Lentisphaeria bacterium | reverse complement strand
GATCGCCGCGCACACCAGCCCGATCATGGCGGGGCTTTCAGGCGGGATGACCGTCAGGAACGATGCGGGCAGGGTGTCCGCGCCGGAGGGACGGCACCAGAACGCCAGGCCGAACGCCGCCAGCACCACCAGGTGCAGCAGGACGCGTCCGCCGGTCGTGTTCAGCCGGCTTTCCCGCGGGATTCGTCCGCCCCAGCGGAAGAACGCCCGGTATCCGTAGCCGCCCAGCGCGATCAGCCCCAGCAGCCACGGCACGATCCCGTATCCCTGCAGGCCCTCGTGCGAGAACATCAGGTAGAGCGAGAGCACGCCGGTGAAGTAGAACATATCCTCAAACGCGAGGAACGCCTGCTTGTGGACCGGTTTCCATGAGATGAAGTAGCGCAGCAGGGGATAGACCGCCAGCGCGATCCCCAGCAGCCACGCGCAGACCGCCTGAAGCGGGAATCCCTCCGGCAGGAGACGTTTCAGCTTCGGCAGGAGTTCGGCCCGGGCGAAAACGATGGTGCCGGGCGTGAAGTGGCGCGAGGTGCGGATTTCGTACGCGTTCTCCAGCAGCCCCGCCGGGATCGAGTCGGAATAATTCTCGTACAGCACCAGCGAAATCGCGTTGTCCGGCACGCCGCTTCTGCCGGAATAATACCCCGCGAGGTCGGCGGTGCGGTTGAGCTCGTCGAGGTCGAAGACCGGCGCGCTCCCAGCCCCGGAGGCGAGGATCACGCGCGGGCCGAAGCAGAACGCCCCGACGGACCCGAACGTGTGCCGCATCGCGGCCAGGATGCAGGCGGAATCCTCCGGACGGCCGCCGGGCAGCACGACCGCGAAGACGCCCCCGGGATTCATGTATTCGCGTTTCATCATGTCGAAGAACGCGACGGACCACAGCAGAGTCTTCCGGGAGAACAGCCGCTCCGGGAACTGGCAGTCCAGCAGCACGGCGTCGAACACGCCTTCGGGCGAACCGGCCGCGTCGGAACGTTTCGCAAACGCCGACAGGAATCCGGTTGTGCCCACGCCCCATTCGGGCACGGACAGGGGATCGACGACCGTGAGGCCGGGCTCGAATTTGCGGAACTCGGGGAAACCCCCGTCGTCCGGCGCGTGAAAAAGCGACCGGTCGTCGGTCAGGATCAGCACGCGCGGCTCGAGCTTGCCGCCGGAGAACGCCACGGCGGCCATCTGGAGGCGCAGCCGGGCGAAGCGTTCGCCCCCTGCCTGCCGGGGCGGGGCCGGCTCCGTCTTCGACAGCAGGACCCCCGCGGCGAGAAACGCCAGCACGAGGGCCGCGGCGAACCAGATTCGCCAGCGTGCGGGGACCTGAGCGCGGACCAGCAGTTCAGCCATGAAACGTCCTTAAAAAAAAGCGACCCGTAAGGTGGTTACGGATCGCATTTTGAACTTGAGTCGTGCTCAGAAGAGCGGCATCCTGACCGTGGTGCCCGCGGGGATCTTCTGTCCGGGCTTGAAGTCGGGGTTCAGCCGGATCAGGTCCTGCAGATTGCGGTCGTGGATGTTCGCGACTTCCTCGAGCGTCAGCTCGGAGTCGATCGGGACGGAGATCACGTCGAGGTCCGGGACCTCGGAAACGGGATTGAGCGCCGGGAGCGAGGAGCCGGAGGAAGCGGAAGCGGCCGGGGTGGTGGTCGCCGGAGCGGTCACGCCGGAGGAGGAACCGCCGATGGGTTCCACGACGCCGCCGGTGCCTTCGCCGCCCCTGGCGGGCGTGGTGGTCGCGGGTTTCGTCGTGTCGGCGGGTTTCGTCGTGGTGGTGGCGGGCGTCGTGGTCGCGGGTTTCGTCGTATCGGCGGGTTTCGTCGTGGTGGCGGGCTTCGTGGTGGTCGAAGTCGTCGCGGCGGACGTCTTGGTCGAGGACGCGGCGGACGCGGATGCCGCCGGGATCACGAGCGTCTGGCCGATGCGGAGCGTGGCCTTCGGATCGATCTTGTTTGCCGCGATGAGGTCGGCGAGCTTCACGTGGTGGCGCTGCGCGATCACGCTCAGGCTGTCGCCGCTCTTCACGACGTACAGGGATTCGCCTTCCTTCGCGATGGGTTTCGCCGAGACGGAGGTCGTGGTCTTCTTCGTATTGTCGGCGGGCTTGGCGGGGGTGGTGGTCGCGGGCTTGGTTTCGGTCTTCTTCTGCGGGATCGGCTTGCCGACGGCGTTCTTAGCATCCGGCGGGATCATGAGGACCTGGCCGACCCTCAGCGGAGCCTTCTCGTCGATGCCGTTGATCTCGGCGAGACGCTGCACGGAGACGCCGTACACCATGCCGATGCCCCACAGCGTGTCGCCCTTCACGACCTTGTACTCCACGGAGCCTTCGGGGACGTTGCTCTTCGCGGTTTCGACCGGCTTGACTTCGGGCTGCCGGTCCTGGACCTGCTGCGACCCGGCCTGGGACTGACCTGCGGATTCGACGTCGTTCTCGACCGGTCCCACCGGCACGTCGTTCTCGATGTAGATGATTTCGGTCTCGACGATTTCCTCTTCGCCCGCGGAAACGGGCTGAGTCTGCGCCTGGGACGTCGTTCCGGATCCGCCCTGATAGGGCTCATCGTAGAACGCGCCGCCGGGGACGCGAACGGGTTTGTCGGCGCAGCCGGTCAGGAGAAGTGCAGCGGCCGCTGCGGAGACGGCTGCCGCGGGAGTGACGATGCGGAACGTGGCTTTCATACTGGTAAGACCTCCGAAAAAAGTTATTTGAACTTAGAATACGTCAAAGAAACGAAGTGCCCCGATGGAAAAAAAGAACACAACATATATTTTAAGACAAAAAGCCGAGAATTCAAATGAAGTCTCGTTTTTTTTGAGACTTTTTTCCGGATTTTTGACGGCGCGGGGGTGATACGCGCGGAAAAATGGTCCGTCAGCGCTTTCCGGATCGTTTCGCGGCGCGTTTTTCCGTCGTCGTCTTGCCGTTCGCCAGGACGATCAGGGTGGAGGGCTTCACGCCCTTCAAATCGCGTTTCAGGCGGCGGTTCATGTCCGCGAGCCGGAGCCCTTCCAGCTCCTCGCGGCGTTCCCACGGCCGGAGCGCGTCCCCGGTCAGGTACTGCTCCAGCGCGGCCTGTTTCGCGAGCGAACCCGAGGGAGCTGCGTCGAACGCGTATTTGCGTGCGGCCAGCGCGGCATCGAATTCGTCCCGCCCGATCCCGCCCGAGGCGAGACGTCGGAATTCGTCGAGCAGCAGCTCCCGGACCTCGGCCGTGCGGTCGTCCGAGGTCGAAGCCGCGAACGCGGACAGCCCCGCGCCGAATCCGTACATGCGGAGGAATCCGGTCCAGTAGGCGAGCCCTTTTTCGCCCCGGACGGTCTTGAAGAGCCGCGACGACATGCCGTTCTCCGTGTTCAGCGCCAGGTCCCACGCGAGGTCGGCGGCCTCGACGCCGCAGGAACTGAACCCGCAGACGACTGCGGCCTGATTGCGCTGGTCGAGGGGGTATTCGAGGTCGGCTGGGGCGGGCGTTTCAGGCGCGGCGGGACGTTTCGGCGCGGGCGATTTCCAGTTGCCCGAGGCGAAGATCTCGTTCGCCGCGGCATGGGCTTTCCGAGCAGGGATCGCGCCCGAGAACGCCACGCAGACGGCGCGGGCGGCCATGGCTTTCGCGCGGTAGAATTTCGCGAGCGAACCGGCCGTGACGGCTTTCAGCGCGCGGATGGAATCCTCCGGGCTGCGGCCGTAGGGGTGGTCCGTGCCGAAGAGGTGCTGTTTGAGGCGTGCGAACGCCACGGAATCGGGCTGCAGGAGGCCGCTTTCGAGCTCGCGGATCAGGTTCTCCTTCTCGCGTTCGACGGCGTCGGCGGGGAACATCGGTTCGCCAGCGAGCATGGCCGCGGCTTTCACCGCGGGGCCGAAGCTCCCGAGGGGGAACTGAAGCGAGAGGAACATGGAATTGTTTCCGGCCGTGCAGTCGGCGGCGATGGCGTAGTCGGCGAGATATTCTGCGAGCTTGACCTCGTCGTAACGCCCCGCGCCGCAGAAGACGGTCTCGGAAACGAGGCGCGAGAACATGCTTTCGCGGGCGGATTCGAAGGCCGCCGCACAGGGCAGGACGAGCGTGATCTCCGCCATCGTGCGGGAAGCGTCTTCCAGCAGGACGACCGTCTGGCCGGATTTCGAGACCGTCACGGCCGGGCGCGGCTGAGGCGGCGCGGCGGTCCTGCGATTCGCCTTCTTCGCGGCGGATTCGTCCGGCGGCGTCATGCGGACGCAGGTCATGTGATCCGGGTTCAGCGTGGAACGGAGCAATGCGGTCACGGCGTCCGGGGTGACAGCGTCGAGGTCGCGCAGCACGGATTTCAGGTCGTAGCCGCCGGTGAGGCGGACGGACCCCGAAATGAGCCCGGCGAAGTCGCCCGGGGTCTCGAACCGGCTGAGGATTTCGCTCTCCACGGCGGCGCGGGCGCGGACGATCTCGCGTTTCGTGACCGGATGCGCCTCGAAGTCGCGGAGCACGGCTTCGAACGCGGTCTGAACCTGTCCGAGCAGTTTCGGGTCGCCCTCGAGCGCGGTGAAGAAGAAGCCCGTGCCGTCCTGAAACATCAGGTAGTCGGCCCAGGAGCCGGACACGAGGCCCTTTTCGATATGGAGCGTACGGTAGACGCGCCCGGATTCGTCGTCGAAGAGGAACGCCAGCACGCGCAGGATGGCGTTCTGTTCGGGCGTGAGGTCATGCAGCTGCCAGCCGAAGGCGAGATACGCGAGGGTGTCCTTCCAGGTCAGGTCCACGGTGCGGCGGCCGGTGCGCTGAACGGGGCGCGGCAGGGGGTCGTCGTTGAAAAACGCGGGCTGCCAGCGCTCGAAACTCCTGCGGAATTCCTTCATCACGGCGTCGGCGTCGAACCTGCCGGCCACGAAGAACGTCATGCGTTCGGGCGTGTACCTCCGGGCGTGATAGGCGGCCATCTGTTCGCGCGTGACCGCGCCGAGCATGCGGTCGTAGCCGATGATCGGCACGCGGTACGGGCTGCCGCGGAAGAGCTCGGCCATCATATTCTCGTAGACGCCGAGACGTGGATTGTCGAGGCGCATGCGGCTCTCGTTCAGGATCACGTCCTTCTCGCGGGCGAATTCGTCGGCGGGGAAGAGCGGTTCGGACATCATGGAGGTCAGCATGCGGACGCCGTCGACGGCGTTCGCGGATGGGAGGTTGATGTAGTAGAACGTCTGGTCCTGGCTGGTGAATGCGTTGAGGTTGCCGCCGAGGTCGTTCACGCGGTCGGCGATCTCGGTGTGGCCGGGGAAGCTCTTCGTGCCGCTGAACATCATGTGCTCGAGGAAATGCGACAGGCCGCTCCCGAGGTCGGGCCCCTCGAACGCGCTTCCGGTATTCACGCAGACGTCGCAGCTGACGGTCCGTGCGGCGGGCATGGGGCAGAGGAAGACGCGGGCGCCGTTTTCGAGGCGGTGTTCGGTGATGGAGTCGAGCAGGGGGAGGGCGGGTTCGGATTTCATGGTGTCGTTTCCGTTTGCGGGCGTGAATGGACGGTGCGGGAGTGCGGACGCTTGAGCTTGGCCGGGGAGGGGGTCGTCATGCGTCGATGACCGGGAGCGGGTCCGTGGAGCCGACGGGTTCCGTGCGGGAGCCGAAGCTGCGCCGGACGATCTCCTGCGCCACGTAGATGAGATCGGGGACGCAGTCGAAATCCTCGATGCGGTCGTTCGGACCGGCCGAGAGCACGCCCTCGTCGATGAGGTTGTAGACGATGTTCCCGGCGTCGCGTCCGCTGAGGATGTTCCAGTAGCGGAGCATGTCCGGGGCGAGGAATGTGTAGGTGCTGACGGCGTATTCGAGCAGGCCCTGGATCAGCTGTGCGCCGGTCACGTGCCGGACGCCGAGCGGACGACCCTGCTTGCTGAGCTTGTTCACGGTGTAGGAGACCGCGTTGTTCAGGAAGAGATAGGCGTGCGCGTCGTAACGCGGATCGCGTTCGAGGATCCGGACGAGCGAGTCTTTCCATTCGATGTCTTCCATGGCGGTCTCCGGCGCGGGTGGACGCGGCTCAGCGGTAGCGGACGGCCTGCTGGACCTTCGGCTGCTTCGGCTCTTCGAGCTGGAGCGCGTACCAGGTTTCGGCGAGGGGCGCGTTGGAGAACTGCTTGACCTTGCCGTTCAGGAGCATTTCGCGGTTGCGCTCGAGTATCTCGTTGGAGGTTTGCTTGCGGGCTTCGGTGAGCGTGGCGATGGCGTCCTCGATCCGGTCCTGCTTCACGAGCATCCAGGAGTACGCGGCGTAGGGGATGACGGCGTTGTCGCCCTTGAATCTGCGGCCGCGGCGGCGGAAGAACTTGTCGAGCTTCGGATCGTTGTTCTTGAACATGCGGACCATCTTGATCGTCACGCTCTGCGCGTCGAAGATCAGGCAGTGCGGGAGCAGCTTGTCGACTTCGTCGAATTTCTTCTGCTGGAAGAGGAACGCCATCTTCATGGTGTTCACCTGGCGCTTCATGAGGAAGCTCCACTTGTAAAGCGGCTTGTACATGTCGAGCGCGGCGATCATGCGTTCGAGCCCGGCGTTCTGCTCGCGTTCCAGCATCTGCATCATCTGTTTCGGGCTGCCCATGGGGCGGTGCATCATGCGGTTCTGCATGCCCATGAGTTTCTGCTGGATTTCCAGCATCATGGCCTGGAGCTTCGCGTTGATCTTCTTCGACTGCACCCTCAGGACGAGGGAGATGGCGACGTGGCAGATGAGGAAGACCAGAGTCATCATGACGATGACGGCGGAAGTCGGGAGTCCGCTGTAGGACACGGCACCGACGAGGAACGCTGCGAGCAGCGAGATCAGAAGAGTCAACATGGTGAAAATACCTTTCGGGGAAAAAACATTGAAGAAATAACATACACCGAAAACAGAAAAAGACAAACCGAAATGATAAAAAATGGACGCGAGGCAGGGGATTTTTCGTTTCGCGGGGGCTGATTGACGCCCCGGCGCACCATGTCCTTTCCCGGGACCTTTTCCCCCGCGGAGATTGCTTTTTCACATTTTCGCGATATATTAAGGGCACCTCTAAAAATTGGTTTTCGGCGGCTTTTCGCGTCTGGACAAAGTCCAACTGGTAAGATTTTCGGTGGTTACCTTCAGGTAGCCACGCTCAAATCTTTCTGCATTGTCCTTTTTGCCCATACGCTGAAAATCCAT